>JBFWSI010000061.1:0-11042 GCA_050248455.1 Gammaproteobacteria bacterium
TTCTCCGGCGTCTTCTTCTGCTCCGCGGGCAGCTCGTCCCAGGCATTCAGGCCCTGGCGCGCGAGGCTGTCGACGCTCGCATCGGTCGCGTTGGCGACTTTCGCGAACTGGCGCGCAATGACGTAGAAGCGCGTGGTCTCGACGCCGCCCTCGAAACGCGCGCCGGACTTCACGCCGGAGAGGAGCTTCAGCGCCCGGCCCGTATCGCCGCTCGCCTGGGCCAGCACGACGCGCGCGCCGTCGGCATCCGGATCGGACGGGCTGGCGTCGAGAAAGCGCTTCGCGGCGAGATTCAGCGCGTTCCGCGCGTCGGCGATCGACTTCGAATCGATGCGCTGCGCCCGCGCGACGTAGGCGAGCTTGGTGGCCGCCTTGCGCAGCTCCGCGTCCAGCCCGCGGCGCGCGAGCAGGCGCTCCGCGAGCTGGGCGGACTCCGTGCCCAGATCGGCCTTCAAGGCGGCGACGGCGTGCCGGTAGCGGAAGCGATCGAAATTCATGTCCTCGCCGCGCGCCTCCTGGGCAAAGAAGGCCTTGTACTTCTGGACCGCGCTGAACCACTGTTCGTTGGTGAAGGCGAACTCGGCGCCGAGGAGATCGGTGTACTCGCGCAGATCCTCGCTGACGATCTCGGCCTGGTACTTCAGCAGCCCGACGAGCAGCGACATGTCCAAGCCGCCGGCATCGATGATCTCGCGCAGCTTCGCGCCGGCCTCGCGCGCGCCCGCCTTGGTCTTGCGCTGCTGCTCGAGCAGCGCGAAGACCTGCGCGCGCTCACCCGCCCAGCGCGCCGCGGGTGTCGTGGGCGTCGCCGGCGCCGCGGCGACGGACGCCGGCGCGCGACCGTCCATGCGCGCGAGCTCCTCGTCGATCACCTTGCGCACGGGATGGTTCGGATCGAAGGCCAGCGCCTGCTTCAGGCTGTCGAAGATCTGGCGTGCACGAGCCTCCTGGCCTTCGGCGCGGGCGACGAAGCCGAGCCCGAGCCAGCCGCCGTAGACGAGGCTCGGCTGGTAGATCTGCATCGACGCCGCGCGGAAACCGCGCTTCGCGCGCCACAGCAGCTGCACGCGATTGCCGGCCTGCGCGGGACGCTCGGCCAGGCTCAGATCGAGCCAGGCCCCCCAGAACGGGAAGGCCGACATCGCGAAGCTCAGCTGCTCCCAGACCTGCGAGCGATACAGGCTTTCGAGCGCGCCCTCGTCGTCGCCGGCCGCGGCTTCGGCCGCGCGCAGGCGATCCTGCGCGCGCTTGCGCATGTCGGCCGCGACCTTGCGCATCGCGATCAGCGTGCCATCGCTCGCGTCGGACTGCCGCACCTCGTCGACGATCGCGCCGAAGTCGCGCGCAGTCTGCGCATAGGTTTCGGTCGCGGTATCGGGGCCCAGCACCGCGAGCAGGCCCTGCGCGCGCGCCAGCGGCTCGTCCGCCGCGCGCGCGCCGGCGCATACGAGCAGGATCAGCAGGCAGGCACAGAGGCGCATCAGATGAGCTCCAGCAGGGCCTGCATCTCGCGCGCGAACTGATCGCCCATGATCAGTTTGATCAGCCGGCGCGTCAGCGATACGTCGCCTTCGAGCGTCGCGGCGTCGCCGTTGCCGGCGTCGGCGATGTTCCGGAACTGGTACATCGCCTCGTTGCGATACAGTGCGCGATTGACCTTGCGCCCGACCCGCGCCTCGATCACCGCGGGGTTCGACAGATCGCTGACGTCGAGCGTCGATACCACGCCGCCGCTCGCGGTGAAGCGCTGCACTTCGCGCACGACGCGCGGCAGCGCATCCTCGTCCGGCGGCGCGTCGCCGACGAGGATCAGGATTTTGCGGGCGCCGCTGCGCCAGTCCGAGGATTCGATGCCGATCTTCACGCCGTCGTAGACGGCTTCGAACATGTTGCCGCCGCCCTCCGCCGCGAGGCCGTCGAGGAAGCTCTGCAGCTTCAGCGTGCTGTAGGTCAAGGGCTGCGCCTTGGTGACGAAGCCCGGGTCGTCCTCGTCGCGGTAGGCGACGATGCCGAAGCGCGCGATCGGCACCAGCGAGCGCACGACGGCGGCAATGTCGATGATGCGCGCCTTCACCTCGTCGATCACCCAGCCCATCGAACCGGTCGCATCGACGACGAACAACACGTCGAGGCCGCCCTCGCGCATGCCCTGGATATAGGCGGCGAACTGGTTCGACGAGCCGCCGAGCGCATTGCCGATGCCGACGCCGAAGCCCGCGATGCCGCCGCCGGAGCCACCGCCGGATCCTCCCTGGGTGACGGGCGCGAGGATGCCGACGGTCGGCACCGTCGCATGCCGCGCGATACCGGCGCCGAGATCCTGCTGCTGCTCGGGCAGGGCAATCTGGATCGGCGCCGTGTCCTCGCCCGCGCCCCCTGCCTGCGCGGTCAGCGCCAGCGGCACGTTCGGCGGCGGCGGCACGACGGCCTGCGGCGCGAGCAGGATCTCCGGTGGTTCGAGCTCGAACTCTTCCTCGAAGTCCAGCGGCTCGTCGGTCGGCGGCTGCTCGGGTGCGGCGCGCTCGGCGTCCGGAATCTTCGCGACCTCGATGACGACCTGGCGGCTGCGCTTCGCATCGAGGTCGGCGAGCGCCTGCGCCGCGGCCTGCGTCTGCTCGATCTCGTGGCCGACCCGGCGCGACACCAGACTGTGGATCGCGAGCGACACAGCGATCAGCAGCGGCCAGACGAGGAGGCGCGCGTAGCGGTTCACGGCAGTCGACGGCACAACACGTAGCCGGGGCGCAGCGTAGCGAAACCCGGGATCTTCGACCGCCCGGACCGCCGGATCCCGGGTTCCGCGCTGCGCGCTGCACCCGGGCTACGGGACGCTCCTTGAAGCGCGCGATGGGGCACGTCAGCGCCGGCTCACGGTGACGATCGCGATGCGCGTGACCCCTGCGTCGCCGGCCTCGTCGATCAGCTTCGCGATCGCGACGGCGTCCGCCTTCGCGTCGGCCGCGATCTTGAGCGCCGTGCCGGTACCCGCCTGCTTCAGCGCGTCCTTCAGCGGCCGGCCGGTCACGTCATTACCGTTCAGGAAGAGGCGCGCGTCGGCCGTCACCGTGAGCTGCGGCGCGTCCGGCGGCAGCGCATTCGCGGCGTCGGACTTCGGCGGCGTCACCTGCAGCTGCACGTGGAAGTTGGCGGCGACGATGAAGAAGAGAATCAGCAGGAAGATCACGTTGATCATGAAGAAAGTGCTCTCCCAGCGTCGCTCGCGCGCCTCCTCGGCCGCATGCGCGGTCTTGAAGTCGGTGGTCGAACGGCGGCCGAGATCGATCATGATCTGCTCACTTGAACTGCCGCGCCTCGCGCAGCGAGACCTTGTAGAAACCGCGCGCGTTGAGCACGTCGATGATGTCGACCGCGCGCTGCAGCTCGACGCCGGGATCGCTGGCGACGATGACGGGCTTGTCGGATTTCCTCGGCAGCGCGGCACCGACGTCGGCGAGCTCGCGACGCTCGCCGTCCAGCCACAGGCTGCCGTCCTCGTGCAGCTCGATGTAGACGATGGTCGATTCGGCGCTCGTCGTGCCGGTCTGCAGTTTCTCCTTCTTCTCGTTGCCGAGATCGACGCCGTGCGGCACCACGAAGCTGCTCTGGAGCATGAAGAAGATCAGCAGGATGATGAAGCAGTCGACGAGCGGCACGAAGGTGATCTTGATCGCACGCCGGCGGCGGCGGCGACCGAGCGACAGCGAGATGCGCTCGACTTCAGCCACCGATCGCTTCGCTCGTCAGCACGCGGGTCAAAACGTCCGAGGTTTCCTCGGACGCGCGTTCGAGGCGGGTTTGCAGCATCGCGTGCAGGGCGGTGAAGATGATCGCGATCACGAGCCCGACCGCCGTGCATACCAGCGCTTGCCAGATGCCGTTCGCGAGCGCGCTCGAGCCCTTCTCGGTGCCGGCGACTGCGGCGAGATGCCTGAACGCGTCGATCATGCCGAGCACGGTACCGAGCAGGCCCAGCACCGGCGAGAGGTAGTACACGAGCTCGAGTGAGCGCAAGAGGCTGCCGTAGGGCCGCAGGAAGTTCATGCCGCGTCGGGCGAGCTCGTCGCGCAGGAGCTCGCGGTCGGCATCATGACGACGAGCGAGCCCGAACTTCACGTGCGGCGCGAGCCTGGACCAGGACTTGTCGAGCAGCTTGCCGGCCGCTTCCCTGTCGCCGCCGTTCCATAGATCGATGGCTTTGCCGAGCACATCGAAGCATGCCTGCCGCAGCGTCGCGAACTGGATGATCTTGTAGAAGACCATCGCGAGACCAATCACCGAAATCACGAGTTGCACGGCGACGACCGTGCCGCCGAGCTCGACGAGCGTGCGGACGGAGTTCAGGACATAGCTGACGAGATCTTGCATGTCGCGGTTTTCCTGGCGATGGACGTCGATGGGGTCGGCAAGCGTCGAGTGTCGATGTTCGGATTGGCGTCGCAGAAGGCGCCTGGGAAGGTCGGGACTGCGGTAACGCTCAGGTGTGGACCGTACCGAGTGTAAGGGCGTGCGGCGCGGAAAAGAAAGCTGCCCGGAAGGTGGGTGCTTGGAAGTTCGGGTGGGAGACCGGCCTCGGGGGAAGTCGGTATCGTAGCCCGGGTGCAGCGTAGCGAAACCCGGGATCTTCGACGACGCGTCCGATCCCGGGTTACGCGCTACGCGCTCCACCCGGGCTACATGGGGACCGGCGTAGGATGCCCAATGTTCGGTGCGGATCGGGCGCCCAAAAAGAAAAGGGCCGACTTGCGCCGGCCCTGAAGTCACATGAGGTCGGAAGAGCTTCGCTTAGAAGTAGAAGCTCACACGGGCAAACACTTCGTCCGCGAAGTCCAGGGTCTCGACGATGTCGTCGTTCTGATCCGGCGTGAAATCCTGGAGGATGTTCGCGTAGAGGTCGAACTGCCAGTCGGTGCTGGGCTTGTAGCGCAGACCCGGCTGCAGCAACAGACCGCCGTGAACATCGATCAGCATCGCGAAGTCCGCGCGCCAGATCAGGTTCGGGAACGGCTGCTGGAAAGCGAAGGACACGTAGTTAGCGCTGTCCTGACCTTCCGGACGGCCGCAGCGATTGATGCTGACCTGATTGGCCGGATCAACCAAGCACTGTGCGTCGTCATCGAAGTCGTGCTGCATACCCTTGAGATTCCGCCCAAAGAGATCGGAATCCGTCTTGTGCAGCCACTGTGCGACCAAGTAGGTCGCAGGCAACGCCGGAAAGACATTGTGATATTTTTCAAGGATAAGTGCTGAGGACACCTCATCGCTTACGATAAAGCTGTCCCCGCGCAGCTCGAGACCGGTAAAGACCTTGTCGGGCGTATAGCTGACTTCGCCGCGGATGATCAGCTGATCCAGCCATGAACCCGGCTCGGATTCGACTATGTAGTTGAACGACGCACCGAAGATGCTCTCGCGCTTAAACTCGCGCGTGATGTACCCGCGCGGGAAAGCAAAGGAATTGAAAAATGCGTCCAGCGTAGCACGAGCGTTCACTACCAAGTACGGGTCACGCGCAGTGTTGACACTGCAACCGCCAGCCCCGTCGCACAGAGTGTCGAAGAGTTGCTGCGGGGTACCTAATAAGCCAAAATTTGCGCCGGCTAGCGTATTAGCATTCGTACCGCTAGGATTTTTAGCCCCCTCGTTGAGAAAACCCAGCGTCCCCTCCGTGGGATTTAGCCGAGACTTTTCTGCCATCGTATACCATTCGGCCCAAGACGCTGTACCGACGGGATCCGGGGCGGCGTCAGAGCCACAGAGACCGCTCGCCAATGGCGTCTCTAGCTCCGTAATGTCATCAACTCCATTATTGTTTGTATCGTTCGCGGTGCCGGGCGTAAGTCCTGACGAGCGAAGAATCGCCGCGGTGCCATTATTCGGGCCGAAGCAGTAAGGATTGGCCGTACCGTCGGATAACACAGTCGGCGCGTCGTCCCAGCGCACGACGCCGTCCGGGTTGCGGCGATTGACCGCCATCACGCCCAAGGTCAGCTTGTCGGTGACGGGCATGTTCAGGCGGAAACCGAAATTCAGCGTGTTGCGCGCTTCCTCGAACTCGCCGCGTGCGTCGCCCCAGCTGAAACCCGAGGCCACGATGTTGTACGGCGTGTTGGTGCCGACGATCGTCGTCGGCGCGAACATCTGCACGAAGGTATCGAGCTCGAAGCCGTTGTTGAAGGTGTAGCTCGCGCGCACCGCCGGCGAGGCGACGCGCTTGTCCGCGAATTCCTCGGCCGCGACGTCGAGCGTGAAGTGGCGGCGCGTGTCGAGGCCGTTCGGCACGTCGAAGACGCGGAAGAAGTATGCCTCGCCCCAGGCGATCTGCTGCTGGCCGACGCGCACCCACAGCGAACCGGCGTTGTAGTCGAGATAGGCCGCCGGGACGTCGACCATGAAGCTCGGCGAATTCCATTCCAGCACGTTGCCGGCGCGACCGCCGTGCCAGCCGTCGCCGGTGGCGCGGAACTGATCGCCGGAGAAGGCGTCACCGAAGTTGCTGACGGCGTCGCCGAAGGCGCGGAACTTGACGAAGGTCTTGATGCTGTCCGTCCACTGCGCCTGGACATCGATTTCGGCGCGGGTCGCGAACAGGTTGAAATTGTTCTCCTCCCTAGCTGCAGTACCGAAGTTGCCGCAATTTGCATTCTGGCAGGCGCCGAGGAGCCGCCCGGCGACCGTACCGCGTTGTGGATTCAGGCCACCGGGAGGGATCGGGTTCCCGAGAAAGAAGTTCGGGTTTGTATTGACGTTTCCAATCGAATTCTGAAACGTACCGTTATCGTAGGGTGAGCCTTTTGCTGTCGCTTGACCAAGCAATGTATTTGGCACCCTCCGCCCCATGAACGGATTGCCGCTCTGATTGAACGGATTCTCGTCGTCCGTCACCGAGACTGCGATTTCCTGGCGCACGAAGCCCGTGACGTTGAAATCCACGGCTTGTGCGGCACCTGATGCGAGCAGGCCCGCGGTCGCCCCGCCGGCCAGCATCATGCGCACGATGTAGTTCTTATCCACTCCCGCTCTCCTCATGTGTAACGTGAGATTGCTCTTCGTCCCCCGTTGGGTGTCAGCGACACCGCGCCGAGCCCGGGGAGGCTGCGCTGGTGCTATCGGCTGTTTCGCCGCGTTGCTTGAGTGCAACAGTTATTCGTGTATGAGGCCCCAAATGACGCGTGCAAGCGACGCGTTGCCCCTTTTGGCGCAATCTAGCCCAACGAACCCCAATGATCAACAACTCCTATCCTCCATTTGAGGCTGTTTCGCAGGTCCGCGCGAGGACAGGGGGCGCGGGCTTTACGCGACAGCCCGCGCCGAGATTTTGCTTCAGTGCAACACGCGCGCGATCGTGCCCTGGTAGCCCGCGATGTAGACGACCTCCTGCACCATCGCCCCGCCGTCGCCCTTGAACTCGGCCTGCCCCATCGCGACCGGCACGTACCAGTTGCGCACGACGTCGAGATCGGTGGAGGCAGTGAAGCTCTGGCCGCCGTCGCTGCTCCGGAGCAGCGCCCGCATGCCGGTGGCGACCACCTCGCCCTGCGAGGAGGCCCACACGCCGAACAGGTTCGCGTTGGAGTTGGTGTTCAGCTCCGCCCAGGTCGCGCCGTTGTCGGTGGACTTCATCGCCAGGCCTTCTTGGCCGACCGCATAGGCCGTGCCGTCGGGCAGCACGTGCATCGCGAAGATCGACTTCTCGCCCTTGTTCGCGAGCTGGAAGGTCTCGCCGCCGTCGTCGGAGGTGATGACATAGGCGAACTCGGCGCCGATCAGGATGCGGCCGTTCTCCTGGACGTCGACGCTGTAGATGTGCGGCTCGTAGCCGTCATCGCGGAACGAGGTCCAGTCGACCGGCCGCTGCTCCCAGGTCTTGCCGCCGTCCCTGGAGCGCAGGATGGTGCCGAACTCGCCGACCGCGATCGCCAGCCCCGAGCTGTTGACGCCGACGTTCAGCAGCCGGTTCTCGGTATTGCTCTGCCCCGGTGTCCACTTGCCGTCGGCACCGCCGACGAGCACGGTGCCGCGCTGGCCGACGATGATCTTGTGCTCGCCCTTGACGGCGATGCCGAACAACCCGAACTCGGTGCCCGAGCTGCCTTCGGTCCAGCTCGCGCCGCCGTCCTTGGTCTCGAGCAGCTTGCCGGCCGCTCCGACGGCGAGGCCGTCCTTGCCGTTGATGACCATCGCGTAGAGCGCGTCGTGCGGGATGCCCTGGCGCACGACGGCGAGCTGCGAGCTCGCCGCGCTTTCCGCCGCCACCGTACCGACGAGCCCCAGGCCCAGGGAAAGACCGAAAGCCGCGCCGAGCAGTGCGCGGGCACCGCGTCCGACCGATTTGTTGATGATGTTCACATTGCCCTCGTTGAAACCAATACCAGATTTGAACATTGCTCGCCCCGCGCTCAGGCCACGTGCGCGGACAGGTCCACCTTCTCCGAAATGAGCTGGTGCTCGGAGGAGATGAACTTCGGCTTGATCCACCACACGAGCAGCGGCAGCACGATCAGCGAGATGATCATGTTGATCGTCATCACCATCACGAGCAGCAGTCCCATGTCGGACAGGAACTTGAGATCGGACAGGAAGTACCACGGCAGGATGCTGATGAGCACGATGGTCGCGGTGAAGAAAATCGCCTTGCCCGAGGTCTGGATCGCGCGCTGGATCGCCGTACCGTAGTGCTGCGAGTCCTGGAATTCCTCGCACATGCGGCTCACCAGGTAGATGCCGTAGTCGATGCCGACGCCGATACCGATGCTGGCGATCGGGAGGCTGTTGACGTCGAGGCCGATGCCCATCAACACCATCACCGACTCGAGCATCGCATTCGAGAGATTCACGGGTATCAGCAGGATGATGCCCGCAACCGGGGAGCGATAGGCCAGGCTCGTGACGAAGAAAATGAGCAGGTTCAGCAGGCCCAGGATCACCCATTTGTTATCGTGCACGACGTCGTTGACCGACTGCTGGAGCGCGATTGCGCCCGTCGCGAGCCGGATCCGGAAGTTCTCGTGGTCCTCGCCGACCGCGGCGACTGCGCGCTTCGCCTGATCGAGCGCCATGTCGACGGTTTCCTGCTTGTTGTCCTTGTACCAGAGCGACAGCGTGCCGTTCTGCATCGTGAAATCGGACACGTGGCCGTAATTCTTGGCATTGGAGCCGAGTAGCAGCGCCGTCACCGCGCCGTCGACGGCCTGGTCGGACGGATCGATCGGCCCCCATTTCGGATTGCCGCCGCCGAACAGGCGGTTCGCTTCCGGCAGATAGTCGGCGAAGGACAGCGTCGCTTCCGGCGGCGTCGGTTCCGCTTCGAGCAGGCGTTGGATCTTGAACATCGTCGACAGGGTCGCGGCCTGGCGCAGGATGCGTGGCGCCTGCTCGCCCTCGCCCTTGGTCTCGAACACGATCTCGAGCGTCATCAGGCCCGGGAAGTGCGAGTTGATCGCGCGCACCGCCGTGTTGAACTCGGAATCGTGGAACAGCAGGTTGCTGCCTTCCACCGGGTTGCCGATCCGCAACTGCAACATGAGGTAGATCGAGATGACCGAGAGCACGGCCATGACGATCGTCGTCGGCACCGCGTTCTTGCCGTGGCTCAGGTTGCCAATGAAGCCCAGCATCGAGATCAGGCTGTCGTGCCAGGTCTTCTTGTCGGACTTGCCGATCAGGACGTCGACGTTCCTCGGCGTCGGCAGGTAGGACGCGAGCAGCGCGGACAGGAACACGTCGGTCGGGATCAGCGCCGTCGCCCACCAGCCGGTGAAGATCGCGAAGCGCTCCATCACCGGGATCGGCGCAATGGCGATCAGGTAGAGGCACAGCATGTCGGTGATGATGCCGAGGGTGCCGGGCGCCATCATCACGCCCAGCGAGAGCTGTGCGGCCTTCCTCTTGTCCTTCACCTCGTGGAGGATCTCGTAATAGCGCTCCAGGTACTGCACGCAGTGCGAGAACGCGCGCGCGACGAGCAGCATCGGCACCACCATGATCAACGGCTCGATCGGCTGCTTGAGCCAGCCGGTCAGGCCGAAGCCCCAAATGCCGCCGACGATGCTGACGGTGACCGGCGCCACCACGCCGGGGATGTTGCGCATGTAGACGATCAGCGAAAGGATCAGCGCCGCGGCCGTGATGCCGAAAATCGTCAGCATCTGCACCTGGTAGGTATAGACCCAACCCGTCAGCATCGGCTGGCCGGCGGCATAGATCTCGTGCTTGTCGTCGCGTTCGCGCTGGACCAGGTCCTGCACGTACTTGAAGGTCTCGCCGTAGTCGAGCGTGCGCTCGATGAAGGTGGCCTGAACGATCGTCGCAGTTTCGTCGTGCGAGATCAGGAACGTGCGGACGTTGTTGGCCTTGTCGACGCGACTCTTGAACTCCTCGAGTTCCTCGTCGGTTTCCGGCGCCTTCGCATCCATCATCGGCTTGACGTCGACGCCGTAGGGCGTGGCTTCGGCGTAGCGCGCCTTCTCGGTCGCGATCGAGATGATCTGGTCGTGGTCGACGGACGGCGCGAGGTCGATGTCGCGCGTCATGTCCCAGATCTTGGCCAGCGTGTCCTTGTTGTAGATGGTGCCGCCGTCGGTGCGCTTCACCATCATGACGACGGTGAGCGGGTTGCCGAAGTTGCCGTGGTCCTTATAGGTCTCGACGAAGGGATGATCTTTCGGGAACAGGTCCGAGAAAATGGTCCTGATCTCGACACGGGTGAGGCCGACCGCGAAGAACGCGGTGATCGCCATGAGGATGGCGAGTGACAGGCCGCGGTTGTTGATCACCCATGCCGCGAATCGATGGCGAAGTCCCATAGCTGTTGCAACCTAAGTTAGGGCGACGGGCAATCCGGGCAGGTGACGACGGCGACGACCGACGCCCGGCGGACGACCTCGGCGGAATCCCTTTGGTAGAACGATTTATCGTGTGTGTTTTGTGTGGTCTGGCGGTGTCTGGCGGCTCGCGCACCTTGTCGAGTGCGCGCGCAATCTCGTCGACTCACCATGCCGGCGCTGCATTCCTGCCGCACCCCACGTTCATCATTTCTTTCGTGA
>JBFWSI010000062.1:0-11004 GCA_050248455.1 Gammaproteobacteria bacterium
GCTGGTCGAAGGCTCCATCCGGCAGAAGACGCCGAACGAGATCGCGCTGGGCATCCTGCTGGCGGAGATGACGCTGAGCTTCGCCATCGTGGTCGTCACGCTGCCGTTCATCGGCGGCTTCGTCGACGTCCAGATCAACGTCGTGCTGCTGGTCGCCCTGCTGGTGTGCCTGATTCCGACCACCATCGGCGGCCTGCTGCCCGCGATCGGCATCGCGGGCATGAACCGCGCCCTGAAGGCCAACGTGCTGGCGAAGTCCGGCAAGGCGGTGGAGGTCGCGGGCGACGTCGACGTGCTGCTGTTGGACAAGACCGGCACCATCACCTATGGCGATCGCCAGGCCACGGCCTTTCACGCGCTCGCCGGCGTGGACGCCTCGCAGTTGCGCCAGGCGGCGCTGCTGGCCTCGCTGGCCGACCCCACGCCCGAAGGCAAATCCATCGTTAAGCTCGCGCGGGAGAAAGGCGAGAAGATCGTCGATCCCGAGCACGCCCACTTCGTGCCATTCTCGGCGCATTCCCGCATGTCGGGAGTCGACCTGCCCGACGCACGCGTCATTCGCAAGGGCGCGATGGACGCGATCGCGCGCCACGTGCGGACGCTAGGCGGCGCGCTCTCTCCGGAACTGGAGATGCGCGTCAACGACGTCGCCCGCAAGGGCGCCACGCCGCTGGTGGTCAGCGACGGCCGCCACGTGCTCGGCGTGATCGAGCTGTCCGACGTCATCAAGCGCGGGATCAAGGAACGTTTTGCCCGCCTGCGCGAGATGGGCGTGAAAACCGTGATGATCACGGGCGACAACAAGCTGACGGCCGCGAACATCGCCGCCGACGCCGGCGTCGACGACTACATCGCCGAGGCCAGGCCGGAGGACAAGCTGGCACGCATCCGTGCCGAGCAGGCGGGGGGACGCCTCGTGGCCATGGTCGGCGACGGCACCACCGTTGCGCCGGCGCTGGCTCAGGCCGACGTCGGCCTAGCGATGAACTCGGGCACGCAGGCGGCCAAGGAAGCCGGCAACATGGTGGACCTCGACTCGGATCCGGCCAAGCTGCTCGAGGTCGTCGAGATCGGCAAGCAGCAGCTCATCACGCGCGGCGCCTTGACCACGTTCTCGCTGGCCAACGACGTCTCGAAGTATTTCGCCATCCTGCCGGCGCTGTTCGCCGCAGCGATTCCGCAGATGGCGGCGCTCAACGTGATGAACCTGTCCAGCCCGACCAGCGCGGTGCTGTCGGCGCTGATCTTCAATGCGCTCATCATCCCGGCCCTGATCCCGCTCGCCCTGCGCGGCGTGCGCTTCAAACCGGCCAGCGCGACCGAGCTGCTGCGCAACAACATGCTGCTCTACGGCGTGGGCGGCGTGCTGCTACCCTTCGTGGGGATCAAGCTCATCGATCTCGTGCTGTCGGCGTTGTTAAAGGTGTGAGGATTCGTCATGACCAACATCGCTACGATGAATGCACAGAAAACGCCGGTGACCACCGCTTCGATATTCGACAAGGGCATCGTTCGTGGCTCGATCGGGCTGACCCTCGTGTCCCTGCTCGGCTTCGGCTTCCTCTACTCGCTCGCCGGCGTCGGCATCGGACAAGCCTTGTTCCCGGACACCGCCAACGGCAGCGTGATCGAACGCGACGGCCGGCTCATCGGCTCTGCGCTAGTAGCCCAGCCCTTCGCCGGCGACGGCTACTTCCAGCCACGCCCTTCCGCCGCCGGCTACGACCCGATGTCCCTGGCCGGCAGCAACCAGGCGCGCACGAACCCGGATTTGCGCCAACGCCTGGAACAGGCGCGAGCGGCCGTGGCACAGCGCGAAGGCGTCGAGCCTTCGGCGGTGCCGGGTGATCTCATTACTCAATCCGGCGGGGGCGCCGACCCTCATATCAGCCCGGCAAGCGCCGCGCTACAGGTCGAGCGGGTAGCGCGTGCGCGCGGCCTTGGCCGCGACGTCGTCGAACGGCTCGTGGCCGAGCACACCGAAGGCAAGCAGCTCGGCGTCTTCGGACAGCCGCGGGTTCACGTGCTGAAGCTCAATCTGGCGCTGGACGCGCTGGAGACGAGCACCCCAGCCTCTGCAGCGGCGCGCCTTCCTGCAACCGGGCAGTAAAGAGCAATCCGCATGACTGCGCTGAGCGAGGGTCTGACCGTCGAAGACATCCTGCTGGGCGTTCAGGTCGCGAGCAAGCAGCAGCTGTTCGAGATTGTCGACGCGCACATGCAGGCCGCCCATGGCATGCCCGCCGAATCGGTCGCCTCTGCGCTGCAGCGGCGAGAGCAGGCGGGATCCACTGCCCTGGGTCACGGTATCGCCATCCCGCATGCGCGCGTGAAGGAGCTGGATCGGATCCGCATCGTCTATGCCCGCCTGGTGCCGGCGCTGCCCTTCGACGCTCCGGATGGCCAGGCAGTCTCCCACGTGCTGGTGCTGATGGTGCCTGCGCCGGCGACGCAGGCGCACCTGGACATCCTGGCGCAGGTCAGTTCACTGTTTTCCGATCCCGCGTTCCGAAAGGCGCTGGATCAGTGCCAGGATCCGATCCGCATCAAGGAAGTCTTCGACCGCTGGCCGAGCTGAAGAGCGATGGGGGCAGAGAATACGCAACAGGCGAACGCGCTGATCGGCGAGCTGCGACGACAGGCCGCCGGCAGGCTCACGGTTTTTTTGGGGGCTGCGCCTGGTGTCGGCAAGACCTACGCAATGCTGTCCCGCGCGCGTGAGCTGCATCGCCAGGGGGTCGACGTGATGATCGGCATCATCGAGACCCACGGCCGCAGCGAAACTCAGGCCCTGCTCGAAGGCCTGCCCCAACTGCCGCGCAAGAAGATCGACTATCAGGGACGCACGCTCGAGGAATTGGATCTCGACGGCGTGCTGGCCCGCAAGCCTGCGATTGCGCTGGTCGACGAGCTGGCGCACAGGAACGCGCCCGGCAGCCGCCACGAACGCCGCTGGCAGGACGTCGACGAGCTGTTGGACGCGGGCATCGACGTCTACACCACCGTCAACGTTCAGCATCTGGAGAGCCTGAACGACGAGGTGCATCAGATCACGGGCATCCGGGTCAGTGAAACGGTGCCGGATTCGGTGTTCGAGCGCCTGCGCGACATTCGCCTGGTCGACCTGCCAGCGCGCGAGCTGATCGAGCGCCTCAATCAAGGCAAGGTGTATCTGCCGGAGCAGGCGGCGCAAGCGCTGCAGGCCTTCTTCTCGCCGTCCAATCTCACCGCGCTGCGAGAGCTGGCGATGCAGACGGTGGCGGAGCACGTCGATGCCGATCTGCGCGAGAAGCGCACGGCCCGGGGGCTGGCGAACATCGCGATCCAGCGCCACGTGCTGATCGCGATCGACGGCCGCGGGCAGTCGGAGTATCTGGTGCGCGCCGGCGCGCGTATCGCCGAGCGTCGCGGCGCGCCGTGGTCGGTCGTCACCGTCGATACCGGCCGCTCCGCCGACGCGGCGCTGCATGCGGAAGATCTCGATCGTGCCGCTGCGCGGCGCCACTCGCTGGCCCATGCAGAACAGCAGCGTCAGCGGGAGCTGGACAAGGCCTTTGCGCTGGCGCGCAGCCTCGGCGGCGAGACGGAGGTGCTGCACAACACCGACATCACGCAGGCCCTGCTGGACGCCGCGGCGACGCGTGGTGCCCGGTCCATCGTGATCGGGCGCACGCGCGAACGCCCGATCGCGCGCATCTTCAACCGCACGCTGACCCAGCAGCTGCTGCAGCGAGGCGCCCGCTACGAGCTGACCATCGTCAATACACCGCAGGCGCGGCAGCGCGCACGCCGCTTCCAGGACCTCGCCGACGAGCGCCTGGCGAAAGGTGAGCCCGCGTTGATCGTCCTGGCGACCCTCGGCGCCATCGCAACTGCGGCCATCGCCGAGCATCTCGTGGGGCTGAAAGATCTCTCCACGGTGTTCCTGATCGCGGTGCTGCTGGTCGCCTCGCGCACGCGCATGCTCGCCGCGGCCATCACCGCGGCGCTGTGCTTTCTCGCCTACGACTTCCTGTTCATAGCGCCGCGCTTCACCTTCCTGATCAGCGCCCAGCAAGGCGTCGCGACGGTGTTGCTGTTCATGGCGGCGGCACTGATCGCAGGCCGCCTGGCGTCGAAACTCCGGATGCAGGTGATTGCGCTGAGCGCCGCGAACACGCATGCGACCGCCATGCAGAACCTGGCCAGGCAGCTTGCCAAGGCCGCCGATCTGGGACAGGTCATCGCAGCGAGCGCCACGGTCCTGCAATCGACGCTGAATGCCGAGGCCTGGATACGCATCAACGGCGAGTCGGGACCCGCGACCGCGGCGGGCCAGCTGAGCGACAAGGACAGGGTTGCAGCCGACTGGAGCCAGCAGCATGGGCAGCAGAGCGGCCGCTACACCGACACGCTGATTAATTCCACGTGGTGGTTTCTGCCCGTGCGCTCCGATCACGACACGCTCGGGGTCGTCGGCCTGCGATTTCCGTCGGCGATGGGGCGCCTATCGTTCGAACAGCGGCGTCTGGCCGAAAGCATGACGGAGGACATCGGGCAGGCCGCGCTGCGCGCGCACCTGGTGTCGGAATTGGAGGCGGCGCGAGTGACGGGAGAAACGGAGCGGCTGCGCTCGGCGCTCCTGTCCTCCGTGTCGCACGATCTGCGCTCGCCGCTGTCGTCGATGATCGGCGCGGCCGACAGCCTGGCGCGGTATGGCAAGGACATGGGCGACGACGATCGCAGCAGCCTGCTCGAGACCATCCGCCTCGAGGGCGAGCGTCTGGACCGCTACATCCAGAACCTGCTGGACATGACGCGGTTGGGACAGCAGGGCCTGAGCTTGACGCGCGACTGGATCGGGGTCGACGAGCTGGTGGGCTCCGCCGCGCGCCGCCTGCAGCGCTATGTGCCGACCGTGAAGCTGGAAAGCGACATCGATCCGAAGGTCGGGCTGATACACGTGCATCCGGCCCTGATCGAGCAGGCGCTCTTCAACGTGATGGAGAATGCCGCCAAGTTCTCTCCGCCGGGCGAGCCCATCAAGATGAGAGTCGGGCCGGCAGAAGACGGCATGGTGCGCATCGACATCTCCGACCGCGGGCCGGGCATCCCGGAGGAAGAGCGGCGCAGGATCTTCGACATGTTCTACAGCGTGGAGCGCGGAGATCGCGGCCAGCAGGGCACGGGCCTGGGTCTGGCGATCGTCCGCGGCATCGTCGGCGCGCACATGGGCAAGGTGGAAGCCTTGCCGGGACCGGACGGGCGCGGGACGACCGTACGCCTGCTGCTGCCGCTGGGCGAGCAGTCGAACGTGGACGCGTGAAGGCGTGAGCCAGGCGGACGATTCGGCCCCTGCCCCGCGCGTGCTCGTCATCGACGACGAGCCGCAGATCCGCAAGTTCATCGACATCAGCCTCAGATCGCAGGCTTATGCCACCTTGCTGGCGGAGACGGGCCGGCAGGGCCTGGCGCTGCTCGCGAGCAAGGGCGCGGACATCGTGGTGCTGGACCTCGGCCTGCCCGACCTGGACGGCAAGGAAGTCCTGAGCGAGTTGCGGCAATGGTCGCGCGTGCCCGTCATCGTGCTGACGGTACGCGCCGGCGAAGACGAGAAAGTCGCCCTGCTCGACGCCGGCGCGAACGACTACGTGACCAAGCCCTTCGGGATCGAGGAGCTGATGGCGCGCATTCGCGCCTGCCTGCGCAATGCGAACCTGGATCGCGACACGCTGCCCGTCTACGACGATGGCGCGCTCAGGATCGACATCGCGCGCCGGGAAGTGCATCTCCACGGTCAAGCCGTGTCGTTGACGCGCAAGGAGTTCGCCCTGCTCGCCCTGCTCGTCAGGCAACCCGATCGCCTGATCACGCAGACCCAGCTGCTGCGCGAGATGTGGGGACCGACGCATGAAGGAGACGCTCACTACCTGCGCATCCTCGTCGGCAAGCTGCGCCACAAGCTGGGCGACAGCGCCACGGCGCCGCGCTACATCATCACCGAGCCGGGGGTGGGATTGAGGTTCGTCTCGGCGCGGTCGGCCCACTGATCGGAGTCGATGCCGGGCGTGCGAGTGGGTGACGGAAGAGGCGCCCCCGAAATCATTACTCGCCCTCCCGCGCTGACGCCCGGCTTTGAGCTATCGCCAATGTAGCCGACGCGAACGCGGTCATTGCGTTGCATCATAGCCTGTGGGGTCTCATGGCAATCGACCTCCTGATGAACCCGGTTACGGGCGAGCGGATCGAAGTCCTCGAGTCCGCCCCTGCGCGATTCCGGGCGCGTTACGCCCTGGGACCGCACAGCGCGATTCCCGGCGCCCATTTCCATCCGGGAAAGCAGCAACGAATCGAAGTCCAGTCGGGCCTCATGCACGTCCGGGTGAACGGAGCGATCCACGCGATTGGTGCAGGAGAGTCGTTCACGATCCCCACCGGCGCCTCTCATTACCAGTGGAACGAAACCGACGTGGACACAGTCGCCATAGAGGAGATTTCGCCTGCGGGCCGGATGCATGAATTCTTCGCGGTGCTGTTCCAACTCGCACGCGACGGAAGAACGGACAGTCGCGGACTACCTCCGCCATTGATCGCGGCGGTCTTGTTCCACGAGTTCAGGGATTCCATCCGACATGCCTCGTGGACCATGCGTATGGTCATGAGCGCTCTCATGCCGTTCGGTATCGCGTTTGGATATAGGCGCATGCTCGGCCGCCACTTGGACGGCCGGCAACTCGATCAGCGCCGATAGCAAAAAGACAGCCCACGTGCTGCTCGAAAAGCGGCAACGAAATCTTGCGGAGAAAAAGAGAAGCTTCCCCTGCTCGAGGCCGGCGCGAACGACTACGTGAGCATGCCGTTCGCCGCGGTACATCGTCAGCGAGCCGGCGTGGGTTGGAGTTCGTTTCGGAACGCTCGGCCCGTTGAGCGGAATCGACGCCGGGCACGTGAGCAGGTGGCGGAAGAGGTGGGATTCGAACCCACGAACGGTTGCCCGTTGCCGGTTTTCAAGACCGGTGCAATCGACCACTCTGCCACTCTTCCGGGGTCGTGCGGCGGTCGGCAGTATACGCCGCGACCAGAGCAGGTCGCCTACGCGGGACTGCGGTGGGGCCGGCCGATCGGTGGGGCGCGCGCGCCTACCATCGATGGACCGGACAAGGAGAGCCGCCATGCGATTGCCTCATTCACTTCTGATTGTCCTGTGCACCTGCGTTCCGCTCGCCGCCTTCGCCACCGAGCCACCGGCAACGACGCCGCCGCCGAACCCGAATCTCTCGCCCGAGTTCCCCGTGCCGAGCACCCTGCCCGACGCGCGGCCGGCGCCGCGGCCCTACGACTGCACGCTCGCGCGCGGGCTGGGGGACTGCACGCAGACGCCCGATCCGCCGCCCGCGGTGCAGGGCGCCCCGCTGCCGCCGCCGCGCCTGCCACCGGCGGCGATCGATGGCCCCGGCGACGCGCCGACAACCCCCGGCGTACCGAAGCTGCCCGCGCGATAGTGCGGTTTTCCCGAAGCGCAGGCTCCCGAATCCCGCGTAGCCCTTGGTTGAACTTTCGCGCTTCGCCCCTATCATTGGGAACATCTGCGCTTCCCCGTGAGGCGTCATTCAGGAGGTTTCATCGCTATGCCGACCAATATCGCCGTCAACCGTTCGGAAGGCGTCGTCATCCAGACGAACAAGCTGATCCGAAATACCTATTCGCTGCTCGCGATGACGCTGTTGTTCAGCGCCCTCATGGCGGCGCTGTCGATGGCAGTCGATCTCGGTCGCGGCACCTATCTCATCAGTACCATCGCCGCGTTCGGCCTGATCTGGTTCGCGCTGCCGCGCACGGCCAATTCCGCCGCCGGCATCGGCGTGGTCTTCGCGATCACGGGCCTGCTCGGCTTCGGCCTCGGGCCGCTGTTGAGCATGTACCTGTCGCTGCCGAACGGCCCGCAGGTCGTAATGACCGCGCTGGGCGGCACCGGCGTCATCTTCCTGGGCCTCTCGGCCTATGCGCTGACGACGCGCCGCGACTTCAGCTTCATGGGCGGCTTCCTGTTCGTCGGCATGCTGGTGGTGCTCGGCGCCGCGCTGCTGAACATCTTCCTCGCGATGCCGCTGATGTCGGTCGTGCTGTCGGCCGCGGTGGTGATGCTGATGAGCGGCTTCATCCTGTACGACACGGGCCGCCTCGTGAACGGCGGCGAGACCAACTACGTGCTCGCGACCGTCAGCCTCTATCTCAGCATGTTCAACATCTTCGTGAACCTGCTGCAGCTGCTGGGCATCGCGAGCAGCGACGACTGAGCGCATTCACGACCGGACAGGCGTCGAAAGGACGCGCACGACACGGCCCCGTTCGCGGGGCCGTTTTTTTTCGCAAGCCAGGAAACGGACGACATGGACTGGATGAAGATAGCGAGCGCGGTGTTCCTGGGCCTGATGATCGCCTTCCTCCTGCCGCGCGCGAAGGCGATGATGGAGAACAGCCCGGAGGCGAAGCCGGGCGACTGGACCGGCGCGCTGATCCCGATCTTCGGCGTGCTGGGCTTCGTGCTGCTGCTGATGTCCTTCGTGTGAGGCGGGAAGCGCACCGACACGCCCGAATCCCGGGTTGCGCGCTGCGCGCTCCACCCGGGCTACGAAGACAATCAGGCCGGAAGCAGTCGCTCGCAGCCGCCGAGGTAAGGCCTCAGCGCCGCCGGCACGACGACGCTGCCGTCGGCTTCCTGGTAGTTCTCGAGGATCGCGACCAGCGTGCGCCCGACCGCGAGGCCCGAGCCGTTCAGCGTGTGCAGGAGCTCGGGCTTGCCGGTGTCCGGGTTGCGCCAGCGCGCCTTGATCCGGCGCGCCTGGAAGTCCTCGAAGTTGCTGCACGACGAAATCTCGCGGTAGGCGTTCTGGCCCGGCAGCCACACTTCGAGGTCGTAGGTCTTGGCCGACGAGAAGCCGAGATCGCCGGTGCTGAGCGCGACGCGGCGATACGGCAGCTCGAGCATCTCCAGCACGGTCTCGGCGTTCGCGGTCAGCTGCTCCAGCGCGGCATAGGACGTCGCCGGTGCGACGAGCTGCACGAGCTCGACCTTCTCGAACTGATGCTGGCGGATCATGCCGCGCGTGTCGCGCCCGTACGAGCCCGCCTCGCTGCGAAAGCACGGCGTGTGGCAGACGAACTTGAACGGCAGCTGCGCCGCTTCGACGATGCGATCCTGCAGCAGGTTCGTCACCGGCACTTCGGCGGTCGGGATCAGGAACAGGTTCTGCTTCGGGATCTCGAACAGATCCTCGCGAAACTTCGGCAGCTGCCCCGTGCCGCGCATCGTGCGCTCGTTGACCATGTAGGGTACGTACAGCTCGCGATAGCCGTGCGCGGCGGTGTGCAGATCGAGCATGAACTGAATCAGCGCGCGGTGCAGCTGCGCAATCGCGCCGCTCAGCACCACGAAGCGCGCGCCCGCGAGCGTCGCGCCGGCCTCGAAGTCCATGCCGCCAAGCAGCGCGCCGAGGTCGACGTGATCGCGCGGCGTGAAGTCGAAGCTGCGCGGCGTGCCCCAGCGCTTGAGCTCGACGTTGTCCGCTTCCGAGCGCCCGTCCGGCACCGAGACGTGCGGGAGGTTCGGCACGTGGGCCGCGAAGTGCTCGAACTCCGCCTGTAGAGTCTCCAGCGCCGCCTCGCCGGCCGCGAGCCGCTCGCCCAGCGTGCCGACCGCCGCCTTCAGCGGCGCTATGTCCTCGCCCCGCGCCTTCGCCGCGCCGATCGCCTTGCTCGCCGCGTTGCGCTCGGCCTGCAGGTTCTGGGTCTCGACCTGCAGCTGCTTGCGCCGCGCCTCCAGCGCCTGGTAGGTCGTGATGTCCAGCGTGTAGCCGCGACGGGCGAGCCCGGCCGCGACCTGATCGAGATTGTTACGGAGCAGTTGGGGATCGAGCATGGCGATGGCATCGGGCGGCGCGCGGCCGCATGGCATGGATGAAGGAATGGCCGCGGATTATAGCGGCCGCGGCGTGCCCGGGCGATGACGCGTCTCAGGCCTTCTCGCCGCGCTCGCCGCGCAGCCAGCGCAGCTTCTCCGCGATCCGCTGCTCGAGCCCGCGCTCGACCGGATGGTAGTAGCGCCGGCCGACCAGCGGCTCGGGCAGGTAGACCTGGCCGCGCGCGTGGCCGTCGCTCTCGTCGTGATCGTAGCGATAGCCGCGCCCGTGGCCCAGCGACTTCGCGAGCCCGGTCGGCGCATTGCGGATGTGCTCGGGCACCGGCAGCGAGCCGTGTCGCGCGACGTCCTCGCGAGCGGCATTGAAGGCGGCATAGACGGCATTGCTCTTCGCGGCACAGGCGCAGTAGACGACGGCCTGCGCAAGGGCGAGCTCGCCTTCCGGCGCGCCGAGGCGCTCGAAGGTGTCCCAGGCGTCGAGCGCCAGCGCCAGCGCGCGCGGATCGGCGATGCCGATGTCCTCGTTCGCCATGCGCGTGATCCGCCGCGCGAGGTAGACGGGATCGCAGCCGCCGTCGAGCATGCGCGCGAGCCAGTACAGCGCGGCGTCCGGATCCGAGCCGCGTACGGATTTGTGAAGCGCGGAGATCTGGTCGTAGAACGCGTCGCCGCCCTTGTCGAAGCGCCGCACGCCGGGCCCGGCGAGCACCGTCTCGACCAGCTCGCGCGTGACGGGCGCGTCGCCCGCGTAACCCGCGACGAGCTCGAGCAGGTTCAGGCTGCGCCGCGCGTCGCCGTCGGCGAGGTCGGCGATCAACGCCAGCGCCGCGTCGTCGATCGCGAGGCCGCTCTCCTCCCTCAGCAGCTGCGCCGCGCGCTGCAACAGCTCGATCAGCGCCGCGGGTGTCAGCGCGTGCAGCACGTAGACGCGCAGGCGCGACAGCAAGGCGTTGTTGAGCTCGAAGGCCGGGTTCTCGGTCGTCGCGCCGACGAAGACGATCGTGCCGTCCTCGATGTGCGGCAGGAAGGCATCCTGCTGCGCCTTGGTGTGGCGTTGGACCTCGTCGTCGAACACGACCGTCGGCCCGGCCTGCGCCGGCGCGGCG
>JBFWSI010000063.1:0-10977 GCA_050248455.1 Gammaproteobacteria bacterium
GCTTTTTGGCAAATCCGGGAACAGCGGTTAGTGTACCAGAGCGGGCGAGCCCGCCGCGCCGCTCCGGCGCGCGTTCGTCTCGACAGGAACAGGAAATGAAAGGCCCCATCCGCGTCGGCAGCATCGTTGCCGACACCCCCGGCCTCGGCGCGCTGATCGAGCGCGCGCGACGGCTCGCAGCGATCGAGGCGCTCGTGCGCAGTTGGCTGCCGGCCTCGCTGGCACCGCAGGTCGGCGTCGCGAACCTGCGCGAAGACACCCTGGTGCTCAGCGTGAAGTCGGCGGCCTGGGCGACGAAACTGCGCTACGAAGTGCCGGCCGTGCTGGCCGCGGCCAGACGCCATGCGGCGACCCGCGAGGTGCGGGACGTGAGGATCAGGGTGCAGGTCGACGGCGACGCCGTCTGACGTCGCCGTCGGGCAGACCCCGGCTCAGCTGGCCGGCATCGGCTGCATGAAGGAAATCGGCGCTTCCTCTTCCTTGCCGAAACTCACCAGCTCCCAGGCGGAACGCGTAGCGAGCAGCTTGCGCAGCAGCTGGTTGTTGAGCTCGTGGCCCGACTTGTGGCCGTGGAAAGCGCCGATGAGGCTGTGCCCGAGCAGATAGAGATCCCCGATCGCGTCGAGGATCTTGTGCTTCACGAACTCGTCCTCGTAGCGCAGCCCGTCCTCGTTCAGCACCCGGTAGTCGTCGACCACCACGGCATTGTCGAGACTGCCGCCGAGCGCGAGATTGCGCCCGCGCAGCCATTCGACTTCCCGCATGAAACCGAAGGTGCGCGCTCGACTCACTTCCTTGACGAAGGAAGTGGTGGAGAAATCGATTTCGGCGTGCTTGCTGCTCTGCTGGAAGAAGGGATGATCGAACTCGATCGCGAAGGACACCTTGAAGCCGGAGAACGGCTCGAAGCGGGCCCACTTGTCGCCATCCTTGACCGAGATCGATTTCTTGATGCGGATGAAGCGTTTCGGCGCGTTCAGCTCCTGAAAACCCGCCGACTGGAGCAGGAACACGAAAGGTCCCGCGCTGCCGTCCATGATGGGCACTTCCGGCGCGCTGAGATCTACATAGGCATTGTCGATGCCCAGGCCGGCGAAGGCCGACAACAGGTGCTCGACGGTGGAAATCCGGACGCCGTCGCGGATGAGGCTGGTCGACAGGCTGGTGTCGCCGACATTCTCGGCCCGAGCCGGGATTTCGACGACGGGGTCGAGGTCGACGCGGCGAAAGACGATGCCCTTGTCGACCGGCGCGGGGCGAAAGGTGACGAGGACCTTCTTGCCCGTGTGCAGACCTACTCCAGTGGCGCGGATGACGTTTTTGAGTGTGCGTTGATTCAACATTCGCTCCCCGCTTTCCCCCTAAGCAGGCCCAGGCCGCGGGCATGATAACACACGAATTTCGCTCCGCGAAACACAGCCCAATCAGCTAGTTACATATACTTCCTTCGCAAAATTATCCGCCCTCTCGATGAACCCGCCCTTAATCGGCGGGCTCAGTCCGCCTGCCGTCGCAGAAATGCCGGAATGTCGAGTATTTCCGGTCGCGTATTCGCACCGACGTGGTCATAGAGCTCGTTGCGATTGCGAATCACGGTCGGCCGTTCGAACTTGGTGTAGTCCGTTTCGCGCGATTCGGCCGGCTTGACCACCGGCGCGGGCGCGGGTGCCGGCTCGGGCTCGCGGGCCTTCACGGGTTCCGCTTCCTTCGCCGCGCGCGGCTCGACGCCGATGCCGGTGGCGACCACGGTCACGCGCACTTCGCCTTCCATCGCCGGATCGATCACGGTGCCGACGACGACCGTTGCATTGTCGGACGCGAAGGCCTTGACCGTGTTGCCGACTTCCTCGAACTCGCCCATCGTCATGTCCATGCCCGAGGTGATGTTGACGAGTATGCCCTTCGCACCGGCGAGGTTGACGTCTTCGAGCAGCGGGCTCGAGATCGCGGCTTCCGCCGCTTCCTTCGCGCGTGCGGTGCCGCGGCTGCGGCCCGAGCCCATCATCGCCATGCCCATCTCCTGCATCACCGTGCGCACGTCGGCGAAGTCGACGTTGATGAGACCGGGGCAGGTGATCAACTCGGCGATGCCCTGCACCGCGCCGAGCAGCACGTCGTTCGCGGCCTTGAACGCGTTGAGTAGCGTGATGTCGCGACCGAGCACGGTCAGCAGCTTCTCGTTCGGTATCGTGATCAGCGAATCGACGTACTGGCTCAATTCGGCGATCCCGTGATTCGCGATCTCGAGGCGCTTGCGGCCCTCGAACGGGAACGGCTTGGTGACGACGGCGACGGTCAGGATGCCCATCTCCTTCGCGATCTGGGCGACGACCGGCGCTGCGCCCGTGCCGGTGCCACCGCCCATGCCGGCGGTGATGAACACCATGTCCGAACCTTCGAGCACGTCGCTGATCCTGTCGCGATCCTCGAGCGCGGCCTGGCGGCCGATCTCGGGATTGGCGCCGGCGCCGAGTCCTTTCGTGATGTCGCCGCCGAGTTGCAGCACCGTCTTCACCGACGAAGACTTCAGGGCCTGGGCGTCGGTGTTCGCGCACACGAACTCCACGCCGTCGATCTGCGCGCTCAGCATGTGCTGCACGGCGTTGCCGCCGCCGCCGCCGACACCGATCACCTTGATTACGGCGCTCTGGCTGTAAGCATCCATCAATTCGAACATATCATGCCCTCCGCTCGATCCCCCGCCGCCCGCCTCTGGCCTCGGGGTCGCCATTTAGGTTGAGTTTCCAGCGTCTTCTACCCGTCTATCTCCGACGATCCTGCGGGTGGATCCGGGCCTTCCTCAGAAGTTGCCCTGGAACCATTGCTTCATCCGCTCCCACAGATTGACCGTCGATTCCAGCCTGCTCCCGCGACTCACCGGAGTCCGTATCGCCTGGTTGCCGAACAACAGCAGCCCGACACCCGTCGCGTAGATCGGGTTGCGTACGACATCGATGAGACCGGAAACATACTGGGGCGTGCCGAGCCTGACGGGCATGTTGAATACTTCTTCGGCCAGTTCGATCGCCCCTTCCATCTTCGCACCACCGCCGGTCAGCACGAGGCCGGCCGCGATCATGCTCTCGAATCCGCTGCGCTTGAGCTCCGCCTGCACCAGGCTGAACAGCTCCTCGTAGCGCGGCTCGACCACCTCCGCGAGCGTCTGACGTTCGAGGCGCCGCGGCAGGCGATCGCCGACGCTCGGCACCTCGATCGTTTCGTTGGGGCTCGCCAGCTGCGTCAGTGCGCAAGCATATTTGATTTTGAGATCTTCGGCGTGGTGCGTCGGCGTGCGCAAGGCCACGGCGATGTCGTTGGTCACTTGATCGCCAGCGATCGGAATGACCGCCGAGTGGTGTATCGCGCCGTGCGTGAACACCGCGATGTCCGTGGTGCCGCCGCCGATGTCGCACAGGCACACGCCGAGCTCCTTCTCGTCCTCGGCAAGGACCGCATACGAGGATGCCAGCGGCTGCAGGATGACGTCGTCGACCTCGAGCCCGCAGCGCTTGACGCATTTTACTATGTTCTGTGCGGCGCTGACCGCACCCGTCACCATGTGCACGCGCGCCTCGAGGCGCACGCCCGACATGCCGATAGGCTCGCGTATGCCCTCCTGCCCGTCGATGATGAATTCCTGCGGCAGGATGTGGAGAATTTTCTGATCGGCGGGGATCGCGACGGCGCGCGCCGCGTCGATCACGCGCTCGACGTCGCCGGCCGACACCTCGTTGTCCTTGATCGCGACGATGCCGTGCGAGTTGAGGCTGCGGATGTGGCCGCCGGCGATCCCGGCATACACGGACTGGATCTGGCAGCCCGCCATCAGCTCCGCCTCCTCCACCGCGCGCTGGATCGACTGCACCGTCGACTCGATGTTGACGACCACGCCCTTCTTCAGGCCGCGCGAGGGATGGGAACCGAGCCCGACGACCTCGATGGTGCCGTCCGGCAGCACTTCGCCGACGATCGCCACCACCTTCGAGGTGCCGATGTCCAGGCCTACGATCAGGTTCTTGTCTTGCTTTCTTACCATGAGGTTTTCGCCATGCCTCGCCGTCGCGAGCGGTCTCAGTGTCCGGCGCGCGCCGGGGACGCCGTGGCCGCGGTCGCCGGCGTCGCCGCCGCTTCCGTGCGTTCCCGGATCGCGAAGCCGTTGGTGTAGCGCAGATCGACCACCGCGATCCGCGTCCAGTTGTCGCGCAGCACCGTGCGGTAGGCCGCGACGAATCGTTCCAGCCGGTCGTAGGCCGCGCGTCGGCCCAGCACGATCGTCGCGCCGTCGGCGAGCCGCAGGGTCAGGGCGCGCCGCTCCGACAGACTGACCGCGGCCACCTCGAGCCCGAGCGGCGCGAGCCGGGCCACGGCGTGCCGCCAGGCTTCCAGCGTCTCGATCTCGGTGCCGACCGGCCCGTCGAGCCGGATGAGGCCGGCCGGGAAGCTCATGCGGGCCGGCACGAAGAGATCGCCGGCGTCGTTGAGCAGCGCGTGCTCACCCCAGTAGGCGACGGGCTGCTGCTCGACGATGCTGACGTTCAGCGTATCCGGCCACAGGCGCTGGACCGTCGCCTCGCGCACCCAGGGCTCTTCCATGATCGTGTCGCGCACGTGCTGGACGTCGACGTGGAAGAAGCCGCCGCGCACCGCGCCGGACACCGTCTTGCGCAGATTGGCCGGCGCGAGGTAGCGGAAGTCACCGTCGACGGTGACGCGCCGGATCGGAAAGGCCATCGGATCGCGCAGCTCCTCGAGCAGGGTCACGCCCGCGGCGACGAGGGCCGCGGCGAGCAGCGCGAACAGCCAGCCCAGCGGCCGTCGCGGCGCGGCCTCTTCCGCCGGCCGTGCGCGCGGTGCGGCCTGCGGGCGGATGCGCTCGCCGAGGATCATGCCCGTCCTCCGAACGAAGACTTCAGGATGCGCAGCACCAGCTGCTCGAAGGACCAGCCGTGCTGGGCCGCCGCCATCGGCACCAGCGAGTGATCCGTCATGCCCGGCACCGAATTGAGCTCGATGAGCCAGGGCTTGAGCTCGCGATCGAACATGAAGTCGACGCGTCCCCAGCCGCACGCGGCCAGCGCGGCGAAGGCGCGCCGGCCGATCGCGCCGGTCGCCCGTTCGATCTCGGGCGGCAGGCCGCAGGGACAGAGATAACGCGTCGTGTCGACGAGGTACTTCGCCTCGTAGTCGTAGAAAGCGTGCGGCGTCTCGAGCTTGATCATCGGCAAGCTGACGCCGTCGACGATCGACAGCGTGTACTCGCCGCCCGTGATCCAGCGCTCGGCGAGGATCTGGACGTCGAAGCTGCGCGCATGCGCGACCGCCGCCGCGACGTCCTCGACGCGCTCGACCTTCGAGACGCCGATGCTCGATCCTTCGCGCGAAGGCTTCACGACCAGCGGCAGGCCGAGGCGCGCGACGAGCGCGGGCGCGTCGATCGCATCGTCGGCGTCGATCACGACGAAGTCCGGCGTCGGCAGCTCCAGGCTGGACCAGATCCACTTGCTGCGGATCTTGTCCATCGACAGCGCGCAGCCGAGCACACCGCTGCCGGTGTACGGAATGCCGGCGACCTCGAGCGCGCCCTGCACCTGGCCGTCCTCGCCGCCGCGCCCATGCAGCGCGATGAACGCGCGATCCGGGCGACGCGTGCCCAGCGCGGCCGTCAGATCGCCCTGCCAGTCGATGCCCCAGGCGTCGACCCCCGCGCGCTGCAAGGCCGCGAGCACGGCCGCCCCGCTCTTCAACGACACCGCGCGCTCGGCGGAAGTACCGCCCATCAGCACGGCGACGCCGCCGGCCGCCGCGACGATCTCGGCCTCGCTCTGCGGCAGGCGCAGCGGCGCGCTCACCTGGCCGCCTCGCCGACGATGCGGACTTCGTGTTCGAGACGCAACCCGGCCATCGCCAGCACGCGCGCGCGCACGTCCTCCATCAGGCCCTCGATGTCGGCCGCGCTCGCCGTGCCGTCGTTGATGATGAAGTTCGCGTGCTTGGGAGACACGTAGGCGCCGCCGCGCCGTGCGCCCTTCATGCCGGCGGCTTCGATCAGCCTGCCGGCAAAATCCTGCGGCGGGTTCTTGAACGTCGAGCCGCAGCTCGGCAGCCCCAGCGGCTGCGTCTCGTTGCGCCGTGCGAGCAGGGCGCGGATGCGCTTCGTCACGCCCTGATCGGCATCGCCTGCGAAGCGCAGATCGCCGGCGACGAACCATTCCTCGGCCGGTCCTTCGACGTGGCGATAGGACACGTGGAATTCGTTCGCCGCGCGATGGCGCAAGGTGCCGGTCCGATCGATGGTGTCGACGGCGACGACCAGCGGCCAGATCTCGCCGCCGAAGGCCCCGGCGTTCATCGCGAGCGCGCCGCCGATCGTGCCGGGAATGCCGGCGAGGAACTCGCCGCCGCCGAGCCCCGCCGCGGCCGCCCGTTTCGCGACCTTCGCGCAGGGCGCGCCGCAGCCCGCGTGCAGTGTGCACGCATCGCGCCACTGCAGCCCGGCGAGCCCGCCGCCGGTCGCAATCACGGTGCCGCGCAGGCCGCCGTCGCGCACCAGCAGATTGCTGCCGAGACCCAGCCACAGCAGCGGCTCGTCGGCGGGCAGCGCGCGCAGGAAGATCACGAGATCATCCAGATCGGCGGGCTCGAACCAGCGCTCGGCCGCGCCGCCCGCCCGCCAGCTGCAGTGGCGCGCCATCGATTCGTGCTCGCGCCGCGTGCCGCGCACGAGCGCGTCGCGGAACCAGTCCGCGCCGTGCCGCCGTTCGTGCCCGTCGTGCTTGCGCATCGTTGCCGTCCTCATCGCGTCACGTGCCCGCCCCGAGGTAGGAAATGCCGTCGGCGATCCGACCTATGTTGCCGGCGCCGAGCAGCATCACGAGATCCTCGTCGCGCGTCACGCCCGCCAGCGCCTCGAGCACCTTGTCCGGACCGGACACGAAGATCGGATCGAGCTTGCCGCGCGCGCGGATCGAGCGGCACAGCGCGCGCGTGTCGGCGCCCGGGATCGGCTGCTCGCCGGCCGCGTAGATATCGAGCACCAGCAGCACGTCGACGGTCTCCAGCACTTCGACGAAATCGTCGAAGAGATCGCGCGTGCGCGAGTAGCGGTGCGGCTGGAAGGCGACGACCAGCCGCCGGCCGGGCCAGCCCTCGCGCGCGGTGCGCACCATCGCCGCGATCTCGCGCGGATGATGACCGTAATCGTCGATGACCGTCACGCGCGCCTCGCCGATCCGCGCCTCGCCGCGCAGCTGGCAGCGGCGGCCTACGCCCTCGAAATTCGCCAGCGCGTGCAGCACCGCAGCGTCGGGGATGCCGAGCTCGCCGGCGACCGCGATCGCGGCGAGCGCGTTCAGCGCATTGTGCCGGCCCGGCATGGCCAGCTCGACCTCGAGCGTATCGCCGTGCAGGCGGCGCGTCGCGCGGAAGCGCGACTGCGTGCCCGACAGCTCCACGTCGTGACCGCGCACGTCGGCGTCCGCGTCCTGGCCGTAAGTGATCACGCGCGTGTGCAGATCGTCGATCAGCGACGCGGCGTGGGCATCGTCGGTACAGATCACGGCGACGCCGTAGAACGGCAGGCGCCGGAAGAAATCGCGGAAGCTTGCCCGCAGCCGGCCGAAGTCCTGATCGTAGGTCTGCATGTGATCGGCGTCGATGTTCGTCAGCACCGCGATCAGCGGATTCAGCAGCAGGAAGGACGCATCGCTCTCGTCCGCTTCCGCCACCAGGTACTTGCCGGTGCCGAGCTTGGCGTGCGAGGCGACGCTGTGCAGCAGGCCGCCGATGACGAAAGTCGGATCGAGACCGCCCTCGGCGAGCACGCTCGCGACGAGGCTGGTGGTGGTGGTCTTGCCGTGCGTGCCCGCGATCGCGATGCCGCGACGGAAGCGCATCAGCTCGGCGAGCATCTCGGCGCGCGGGACGATCGGCACGCGGCGCATCCGCGCGGTCGCGAGCTCGACGTTGTCCGGCGCAATCGCGCTCGAATAGACCAGCACGTCGGCGTCCTGCACGTTCTCCGCGCGGTGACCGATGCACACGCGCACGCCGAGCTTCTCCAGCTGCGCCGTCATGCGGTTCGCGCCCTGGTCCGAGCCCGACACGACGTAGCCGAGGTTCGACAGCACCTCCGCGATCCCGCTCATGCCGGCGCCGCCGATCCCGACGAAGTGGATCCGGCGCACGTTGTGCATCGGCATTTCGTCAGCCTTGAACATCGAGCAGCTCCATGCACTGCGTCGCGACCAGCGGTGCCGCGTCGGGGCGGCCCGCGGCGCGGGCACGCGTCGCCATGTCCAGCAGCCGACTGCGATCCGAAAGCAGGCGCTGCAGCAGCGGGCCGAGCGCGCCGCCGGCGAGCGCCGCGTCGGCGAGGACTTCGGCGGCGCCGGCTTCGGCGAGGTAACGCGCGTTCGCGCTCTGGTGATCGTCGACCGCGTGCGGATAAGGCACGAGCACCGACGCGCAGCCCGCGGCCGCGAGCTCGGCCACCGTCATCGCGCCGGCGCGGCAGATCACGAGCTCGGCCCAGGCGTAGGCCGCCGGCATGTCCTCGATGAACGGCACGACGCGCGCGGCCAGGCCGAGCGTGCGATAGAGCGCCGCGGTGTCGTCGACGGCCGCGCGACCGGTCTGGTGCCAGAGTTCGACTGCGATGCCGTCGAGTCCGGCGAGGGCTGGCGGCACCCAGGTATTGAGGCTGCGCGCGCCGAGACTGCCGCCGACCACGAGCACGCGCACGGGCCCGGTGTCGTGGACGCGGCTCGCCGGCGGCGCAATCGCGGCGATCGCGCGGCGCACCGGGTTGCCCGTGCAGCGCGCGTGCGCGGCCGGCACGAAGCTGTGCGGATAGGCTTCGAGGATGCGCGTCGCGATCTTCGCGAGCAGGCGGTTGGTGAGACCGGGGATCGCGTTCTGCTCGTGGATCACGAGCGGCCGCCGGCACAGCCACGCGGCGAGGCCGCCCGGGCCGCTGACGAAGCCGCCCATGCCGAGCACGACGCCGGGTTGCACCTCGCGCAGGACGTGCATCGCCTGCAATGTCGCCTTCGCGATCATGAACGGGGCGGACAGCCAGCCGAGCAGCCCCTTGCCGCGCACGCCGGCGACCTTCACCGTGCGGAACGGGATGTCGTGGTGCGGCACGATGCCCGCCTCCATGCCCTGCGCACTGCCGAGCCAGGACAGCGCCACGCCCTCCTCGCGCAGGTGTTCGGCGACGGCGAGCGCCGGATAGATGTGGCCGCCGGTGCCGCCGGCGAGAATCATCACGCCGCTAGACATGGGCGACCTCCGGCGGCGGCGCGGCATCGGCCGGCTTCGCGAGCGGGCGCCGCGGCGGCGGATTCGTCTCGTAGGCGACGCGGAACACCAGCGCCATCGCACAGCACAGCATCACCGTGCTGTTGCTGCCGTAGCTGATGAACGGCAAGGTCAGGCCCTTGGTCGGCAGGATGCCCATGTTGACGCCGATGTTGATGAAGGCTTCGAGCCCGATCAGCAGGGCGACGCCGTAGGCGACGTTTGCGCCGAAGCGCAGGCCTGCCTGCTCGGCGCGTCCGCCGATGTGCAGGATGCGCCAGACGAAGAACACGAACAGGCAGATCACCGCGACCGTGCCGACCAGCCCGAGCTCCTCGCCGACCACCGCGAAGATGAAATCGGTGTGCACTTCCGGCAGATAGAACAGCTTCTGCACGCTGTTGCCGAGCCCGACGCCGAACCACTCGCCGCGGCCGAAGGCGATCAGCGCCTGCGTCAGCTGGAAACCCGTGTCGTAGGGATCCGCCCACGGATTGCGGAAAGTCAGCAGGCGCTGCATGCGATAAGGCGCGAGCATCGCCAGCGAGGCCAGCATCACCAGCGCCGCCATGCCCCAGGAAAGGAAGCGCAACACCGGCACGCCGCCCATGAACAGCATGCCGAGCGTGGTCGCGAAGAGCACGGCGGCGGCGCCGAAGTCGGGCTCGAGCAGCAGCAGGCCGGCGACGACGGTCAGCACCAGCACGGGTTTCGCGAAGCCCAGGAAATCGCGCCGGACCTGCGCCTGGTGGCGCACGAGATAGCCGGCGACGTAGACGATCACGGCGAGCTTCACCGGCTCGGAGGCCTGCACGGTGAACAGGCCCGTGTTCAACCAGCGCATGCTGCCGTTGACCTCGTGGCCGATGCCGGGCAGCAGCACCGCGATCAGCATCGCGATGCCGACGAGCAGTCCTACTGCGCTGATCCGCTGCCAGCGCTCGAGCGGCTGGCGGAACACCCAGTAACCGAGCAGGCCGCCGAGGCCGAACGCACCGAGCTGGCGCCAGAAATAGTAGAGCTCGTGCGCCTGGTTGCGCGAGGCGATCGAAATCGACGCCGACGCGACCATCACTAGGCCCAACGACACCAGCGCGACGAGCGCGACCACGAGCCACAGATCGAAGGGCCCTTCGATCGGGCTCGGGCGACGCGGGACGGTGCGCGGCGAGGCCTGGCTCATGCGGCAAGCACCTCGCGCACGGCGGCTTCGAACGCGCGCCCGCGCTCTTCGTAATTGCGGAACATGTCGAGACTCGCGCAGGCCGGGCTCAGCAGCACGATTTCACCGGGCTGCGCGCAGCCCGCCGCCGTGCGCACGGCTTCTTCGATGCCGGCGACGAAACGGATTTCGCAGAGATCGCCGACGGCGTCCGCGATCAGCCGGGCGTCCTCGCCGAGCAGCAGCGCGACGCGCACGCGGCCGGCGATCGCCGGTCGCAGCTCGCGGAAGTCCGCGCCCTTGCCCTGTCCCCCGGCGATGAGGATCGCGCGGCCGGTGGTGACGAGACCCGCGATCGCGGCGATCGTCGCCCCGATATTCGTGCCCTTCGAATCGTTGAACCAGCGCACGCCGCCGGCGTCGGCGACGAGCCGACAGCGATGGGCAAGGCCGTCGAAGGCCGCGAGCGCGCGGCGCTGCGCGACGCCATCGACACCGAGACGTGCCGTCATCGC
>JBFWSI010000064.1:0-10916 GCA_050248455.1 Gammaproteobacteria bacterium
GGCATGGTGCGTGACTTGCACGACGCCGGTGCGCAGAGCTTCATGATCCCGAACTTGCCGGGCTATTCCGTCGTGGACGACTGGTTCAGCGGCACGCCGCAGGGAACGCTGTTCTTCGCCCAGCAATTCAATGCCAGCCTCGCGGATACGATAGCCGCACTGCGCGCTGAACTTGGCGTGACCATCATCGAGGTCGATTTCTTCGGCCTCTTTCAATCATTGCTTGCCTCCCCGCCACCAAGCATCACCAACGTCTCGCAGCCCTGCCTCGATATGAGCGCGAGCTTGGGGTTCGAGGGGCTTTGCTCCAACCCTGAAGCCTTTCTGATGTTCGACGCCCTCCATCCGAGCGCCGCGACACACGCACTGATGGGAGAAGCGGCCCTGTCCGCCGTACCGCTGCCGACGGCATTGCCGCTGTTCGTGCTGGCGTTGGCCGGTCTCGTTCCGGCGTGCGGGCGCCGGGGACGCGGCGACAAAAGATCGGATGACCCCTGTCATTCGAGGTGGGCGCAAAAATCAGAATGAGTTAGTCATTGCTGGCGCGCCACGAGTGCCGTACTGCATCCGAAAGGGCGACCTTTAGCTCGTCGCGCTGATAGCTGCCGTATTGCTCATGTCTCTGGTGCCGAGCGCCGTCACGTTCCATCGAGTCGGTGTAGAAGTGACGAATCACCGAACTCTTACGAGGCGACTGGTGTAAGCAGATTGAGCATCGTAAAACTAATTTAGGATGGGCTCGTTCAGAGCTTTCTTAAGCTCACACAAAGGGGAACAAGAACATGGGTACTCGTTACTTCGGAGTGTTGGGCTTTATCGCGATCCTTGCGGCGTCAAATTGCGAAGCTTCCATCGTTTATCAGTGGACCGGTCAATGTGAGACGGGCTGCATTGGCCAAGCTACAGCGATCATAACGCTGTCGGATGCCTATGTTCCGGGTTCGATTGTCGGTCAAGCGGACTCGAGTCTCTTGCAATCGTTTGAATACGCTTCATCCACCGGATCATTCGTCGTCACGCCCGACAATTTGGAGAATACAAGGTTCTTGTTCACCATTGATCCCAACATAACCACGGACAGCCAGGTTGTGCGCATCGGTTCATCACCACTGACATTTTGGTTCCTAGATGCTGACCGCGTGGGCGGTGGTACAGAATGGTTCGCCAATGTGGATGGCGTGGTTCAGGGTGGCGGTGCGGTTTTGGGGGCGGGAACGATCACGGTGGTTCCTATACCCGCCGCCGCATGGTTAATGCTGGGCGGCATAGGAAGTCTCCCGGCTTCGAGATTGCTCGTCAGACCTAGTTGATCGGGGTGAGATCGGGGATATCCACCATTTGAAGGACCGCCGTGCCACGGCATGCGAAAAATTGGGGATACCCGAGCGATGCAGCCGGCACCCCAATTACCGACGCGACAAGTATGGCAACGTCATCTGCAAGGGCGTGACTTTGGGCGAACGGCTGGTGCTAGCCCAAGGTTCAGGTCGAGCAGGCGCTTACGATGATCGCGCAGACGGCGAAGCCGCCGGCCGAAACCGAAGCCTGCCTCGATGCTGCCTATCTCACCACCCCGCGCGCCGTCGACGTCGTCGGCTACTTCGCCGGCATGCCGATCCCCGGCGAACCGCCCGAGCCGGTGGGCGATGAGAAGCGCAAGCTGCCGCCGCCGCCGAAACCCGAACAGGGCGGCGCGTCGCCGTGCTGGGTGCCCGCGCCGGTGTGAGTGCCGAGTCGGACGCTGCTCAATCTATATAGCTGAGCGTAAATGCACTCCACTGGCTGTGCGATAGGGTATGCCCGTGTAGGAAGCTCTGCGTCATGCCCGCTTGCGCAGGCATGACGGTAAACAACACGCGGTGGAGCGTATTTGCGCTCAGCTATATAGCCACGGAGGGCACGGAGAATACGTAGATTGACGAGAGATCCCGAAGCTCTCGCGCCGATGGAAGCGGCTGCGTCACGGCGGCTCTCGATCAATGTATTTCTCCGTGCCCTCCGTGGTCGGATTCTTCCCGATCCCACCATTTGGAGGATGGCGATAACTTCAGTGGTGATAGGCCCTGTGGCACACTCCGGTGTAATTACAGGAGGCAGGGCGATGAAATTCGGATTGATCTACGAGCTGTCGACGCCGCGGCCGTTCACGCGGGAGACGCAGAAGGCGGTGTTCGAGCACGCGATCGAGCAGGTGGTGCTGGCGGACGAGCTCGGGTTCTCGAGCGTGTGGTGTGTCGAGCATCACTTCCTCGAGGAGTACAGTCACGCGAGCTGCCCGGACATGTTCCTCGCGGCAGTGGCGCGCGAGACCAAGCAGATCAGGCTCGGCTTTGGCATCGCGACCTGCGTGCCGGCGATGCATCATCCGATTCGGCTCGCCGAGAAGGCGGCCTTCCTCGACATTCTCTCCGGCGGTCGCGTCGAGTTCGGCACCGGCCGCACCTCGACCTGGAACGAGCTCGGCGGCTTCAACGCCTGTGTCGACGACACCAAGCGCAGCTGGGACGAATACTGCCGCGTCATTCCGCAGATGTGGCAGAACGAGCGTTACGGCTACGAAGGCGCGTTCCATACCATGCCCGAGCGCAACGTGCTGCCGAAGCCTTGGCAGGATCCGCATCCGCCGCTGTGGGTCGCGGTGACGGGCCACGGCACCGAGCTCGATGCGGCCGATCGCGGCATGGGCGCGCTGATTCTTTCGATCGCCGACGTCGAGCGCAACATCCCGCGCTTCGAAGCCTATCGCGAGCGCGTGAAGAAGGCCGAGCCCGTCGGCGCCTTCGTCAACGATCAGATCGCCGTCGCGAACTGGCTGTTCTGTCACCCCGACGGCCAGTACGCGCGCCAGCGCGGCGAGGAGATGGTCGCGACCTTCGGCTACATGGCGGGCCAGACCGTCGAGATCTCCGAAGCCTATCCCGCGAGCAACTACACGGCGATCGGCCTGCTCGGCACGCTGCGTCCCGATCCGCATGCGCCCGGTGAGCAGAAGCTGCCGCCGAGCGGCCTCTGCTTCGGCGATCCGGCGACGCTGGTCGAGACCGTGAAGCGCTGGGAAGCGGCCGGCGCGGATCACCTGGTGTTCATGATCCAGGCGCGCGAAGCGGTCCCGCAGCAGGAGGTGCTCGACAGCCTGCGCCTCTTCGCGCGCGAGGTGATGCCGCATTTCGGCGCGCAGGCGCCGAAGCGCGCCGCCGGAGGTGCGCGATGAAGGCCGAGCTGCTCTACGGCTCGCGCGCGGCGGCGAGCCAGCCCGCGCCGCGCACGCAGGTCGATGTGACGCAGGCCGGCGAAGTCCTGCTCGAGAACGTCCAGGTGTACTACGCGCTGTTCGAAGTGCCGATGACGGCCGCGCTGGCCGTCCTGCCGGTGAGCCTGCATCCCGCGGTGCCGGCGCATCTCGGCATCACCTTCTGGCGCTGCGACGACGGTCCGCTCGGCGCCTTCGAATGCGCGTGGATCGGGCTCGCATGCCGCACGGGCATCAAGCCGCGTCATCTCGTGCACGCCGCCTTCGTCAATCGTGCCGAGGTCGGCGAGTGGCTGCAGCGTCGCTACGGCTTCGACTGCCGGCTCGCCGACGTGCACTACCGGGAAACCTACGATCGCCTGCAGGGCCGCATCGTCGTCGACGGCCGCGTGCTGCTCGACACCGTGACCACGCGCATGCAGCCCGTCGTCGGCGCCGGCGCCTCGGTGAAATATTCCCCGGCCCTGAACGCGACCCGCGTCGGCGACGCGGCGCTGATGGTGCAGATGGAAACGGCCTACGCCTTCAAGCGCGTGATTCGCGGCACGCCACAGCTGCTGGCCTACGACGCCGCGGCGCTCGGCGATCCGCGCCTCGAGGCCAAGTTCCCGATGTCGGGCACGCATGCGGTCGTCGACGTCACGCTGCTGCCGCCGCGCTTCACCGCGGACTTCGCGCTGCCGGCAGAGGCCGGCGGGGCGAAGAAGATCGCGCGCTAGACGCGCGCGTCGGGCACCCGGGATCTCGGCGTCATCGAGGTGCCGACATCCCGGGTTTCGCTGCGCTCCACCCGGGCTACGAAGAGCGAGACGAAGACATCGGCGCTCTTCACGAAAGTTCCCTCGCCGACGCTTCCTGACGCAGCTTTACCCACCGTTACCTGCGCTTGCCGCGCCTGACACGGGCGTGGCCGACCGTTACCGCTCGCCTTCCTACACTGCGCGCAGCTCGAACCTGAGCGCAGAAAGGAATGCAGATGAAGAACTACACGAAGCTGTTGGCGGGGATGATCGGCCTGTGGGCCGGGGTGACGACAGCGGCCGGCTCGCCGCACGCGGTGAGCGCGAAGCTCGGTCTCACCACGGACTACGTCTATCGCGGCATTTCACGCAGCAACGAAGACCCGGCGCTGCAGGGCGGCCTCGAATACGCCTATGAACCGCTCGGCCTCTACGCCGGCGTCTGGGGCTCGAGCATCGAATTCGACAGCCTCGCCAACGATGCGTCGACGCTGGAGCTCGACTGGTACGGCGGCCTGCGCGGGCGTTTCGCGAACGGCGTCGACTGGGATCTGGGCGGCATCTGGTACAGCTTCCCCGACCAGGATCAGGATCGCGCCGGCGACTTCGACTACGCCGAGGCGCGCGGCCAGCTCGGCTACCGCTTCGCGAACCTGCCGCTGACGCCGCGCGTCGCGGTGCTCGGCGCCTGGTCGCCGGATTTCTTCGGTGAAGACGGCGACGGGCTCTACGGCGGCGGCGGCCTAGACCTCACGCTCCCGCGCGAGTTCGTGCTCGGTTTCGGCATCGGCCACCAGTACGTCGACGGCGATCGCAGGAGCGGCCGCGCCGGCTACGAATATACGCACTGGCGTGCGGGCGTCTCGCGCCGCTTCCTCGGCCTGAACCTGGACCTCAGCTACCACGACTCGCCGGACGAGGACGAGTGCGGCGGCGATCTCTGCGACGAGCGCGTGGTGTTCTCGGTGTCGACGGCGCTGGACGTGTTCTGAGCCGGCGCGCTCAGCGCGCGCTTCTCCTTTTCGGGCATCCGCCGTGATGGCATCCCTTGCGGCGATGCCTGGCGAGGACGGAGATCAGGCAGCGAGCATGTCGCGCGTATTGCCGCGAAGTGACGGTTCGCGAACGACGGGTATGCAGGGTGCCGTGAAAAGGACGTCGCGGTCGTCGATCCCGGCTTACGCGCTGCGCGCTCCACCCGGGCTACGAAAACCGGGGGCGCGTTCTTTCATGCAACGCGCTCCAACCGCGGCCGTCGCTCAACAACGTCCCGAGCGCAGCACCTGGCCCGGACGCGCACCGCTGTCCTTGCCGTGCTCGAACAGCGGCACGCCGTTGACGATGGTGTACTCGATGCCCGTTGCCGGCACGACGAGGCGGCGTCCGCCGCCGGGCAGATCGCTGGCCATCTCGCCGCGCTTCTTCGAACCGACGCGCGTCAGATCGAACATCGCGAGATCGGCGGCCATGCCGGGCGCGATGCGGCCGCGCTCGGTGATCCCGAAGAAGGCCGCGGGCTCCGTCGTCATGCGCTTGACCGCGTGCTCGAGCGTCAACGCCTGCTTGTCGCGCACCCAGGTGCCGAGCAGATAGGTCGCATAGCCCGCGTCGCAGAACATGTCGACGTGCGCGCCGCCGTCGGAGAAGCCGATCATCGTGCGCGGGTCGCAGATCAGATCCGGCGTGCGGCTCTCGTCCGAATTGAACAGCTCGTAGGTGAACTGCATGCCGAGCCCGTCCTCGAGCACGAGGTCGAAGAAGGTGTCGACGTCGTCGCGGCCGCGCTCGCGCGCGACGTCGGCGACGCTGCGGCCGAGCAGCGGCGACAGCGCGGGATTCTCGACCTCGTGCACGATCATCAGCCGCCAGTCGCCGGTGAAGATGTTCGCCGTCTTCAGCGCGTCGCGGAACTGATCGCGGAACGCGGCCTGGCGGTAGAACGCGGCCTGCTCCTCGACGCTGCGATTGAACACCGGGTTCCAGCACGCCATGTTCGCGAACAGGAAAGGCTTGCGCAGATCGAGCTGGACGATCAGCGGCCGGCACGACACCTGCGGCACGGCGCCGCGCGCGTGCAGCGGCGCCATGCGTTCGAGCGTGCGCAGCGGCGCCTCCGGATTGTCGACGCGGTTCAGCAGCGCGAGCCAGGTCACGGGACGTCCGCTCTCGCGCAGCAGCAGATCCATCAGCGCGTATTCGGAGTCGTCGACGACCGATACCTCGTTGGTCAGCGCGACCTCGACCGTGCCGCGACCGAGATCGCGCAGCACGTTCGCATAGGCCGTGAGTTCCTCGCGGCTCGCGTTGCGGCAGGCGAGCGGCCGGCCCTGGTAGCCGATGTGCTGGGCGGCGTTCGTCGTCGTGAAGCCGAAGGCGCCGGCGTTCATCGCTACACGCAGCAGGCCGGCAATTCGCGTCGTTTCCTCGCGCGTCGCCGCGCGCGACATCGACTCCTCGCCGATCACGTAGTGACGGAACGGCGTCAGCGCGGCATAGAACGCGAGATTGAGCCCCGGCCCGCGCCGCGCGGCGGCGTCCATGTACTCGGGGAAGCTTTCCCAGTCCCAGGTCACGCCCTTTGCGAGCACGTCGAACGGAATGGCCTCGACGTTGACGAGATCCCAGGCCGCGATCTCGCGCGCCTCGGGACGACAGGGCGCGAGCCCGACGCCGCAGTTGCCCATGACGACCGTGGTGATCCCGTGCCAGCACGAAGACGTCGGCAGCGTGTCCCAGCAGATCTGCGCGTCGTAGTGCGTGTGCGGATCGATGAAACCCGGCGCGACGATCAGATCGGTCGCATCGATGGTGCGCGTCGCGCTGCCGCTGACGCGGCCCACTTCGACGATGCGGCCGTCCTGGACGGCGACGTCGGCCTGCCGGCGCGGCGCACCGGTGCCGTCGACGACGGTCCCGTTCTTGATGAGGAGGTCATAGGCCATCGTGGGGTTCTCCGCTGGGCGATGGCCGCATGATTAAGCAAACGCGCGTGACGCGCCACCGGGCACGCGCACCGGAGCGACGGGTGATGCAACGCAGCGTCGCCATCATCGCGACCGAGCAAGGACTCGCTGCTTGAACCCTCACCGAGCCACGACTAGTCTGACCCCATCGATCGTCACGCGCCGTGCAGGGAGGCACCATGACACGTTCGACGCAGCTTCCTCTCGTGTTCCGATGGCCGCTGGCCTGCGCAGCGCTGCTGATTGCGCTGCCGCTGCAGGCCGGCGTCGTGGCGCAGATGCCGCGCCTGCCCATCGGCAACGGCGGTCCCAATGCGGCGGGTTTGAGCACCCACTACAGCGTGGCCGCGAGCACTGCGGGCAACGCCGACTTCGATTCCAAACTCAAGGAAACCTTTCCTCCCGACTGGACCACGACGCTGACGGCCGCGACCAGCGTCGTGGGCGTCCATCCCAGCGACACAGGGCGCAATTCCTCGGCCGACATCGGCGGCATAGCGTCATTCGGCAGCCTCAGGGGGCACACGACCGCCAGCTTCGAGATCATCGGCAACGCCGACGCGGTGCTCCGGCTCGCCTTTCTCGACACCTTGCAGGTGGACAAGGAAGGGGTGCTCAATTTCTCTTTCCAGGTCGCCGGGGCCGTCGACCGGACTGTGCACCCGATCTTCTCCAACGTGTTCGCGGCCTCGTCCGCGGTGGCGGAGTTGTTCATCTGGCGCTACGGCGAGCAGCCCGCCGCGGGCAGCTTTTTCAATTTCACGAGTTACGGCCGTTTCACCTACCGGCCGAACGAAGCGCCGGTGTTTACAAAGGCCGAAGGTGTCAAGGCGACGCCGGGCAGCCGTTGGGTCGTGGCGGGGACGCTGTACATGGAATCGCATGCGTTCGGCAATAATCAATTGATCGAAGCCTTGCCGCCGCGCGCGCTCAGTTCCTCGGCCGACTTCCGGCACACGGCGACACTGCTGATCACGCCCGATCCGTCGACGCCGGACGTCAGCTTCACCAGCGCGAGCGGTGCGCGCTACGACGGCACCAGCCCGGTGCCGCTGCCGGGCGCATTGCCGCTGTTCGGGTTGTGCGTCGTGGCGCTTCGACCGCGCTTTCGTCGCCCGGGTGCAGCGTAGCGGAACCCGGGGCCCGTCCGCGGGGCCTGCGGCAGGGTTCGTTTGCGCTGCGCGCTGTCACGGAGAACACAGAGAACACGGAGAAGAATAAACAAGGAGGTTGCCGTGAAAGAGACGTCGCGGTCGTCGTAGCCTGGGTGGAGCGCGTAGCGTGCAAGCCGGGGTCGGCGGCTGTCGATGCGCCGATCCCGGATTCCGCTACGCTCCTTCCGGGCTATGAAGATCGTTCTCTTGTAGCCCGGAAGGAGCGCCGCGCAGCGGCGCGGAATCCGGGAGGGGCGCTCGTCACGTCTCTTTCATGATTTTGGGCTGACGAAGGAAGCCCAACATCGTGCGCCGAACGTCGGGCTTCCTTCGTCAGCCTAGCTACGGCTCCTTCGGCGCAAGCCAATGCGCAACGGCCGCCTCGAGCTCGCGGCGATGGAAAGCCTCGTCGGCCGTGCCGTCGTGGCGGCCCAGCGTCGCGGCGAGGGCGAAGAAACCCGGCGCCGGCACGCCGCCGCGCCAGCGGCTGACGACCAGGGCCGCGATCATCGGCACGCCGTTCGCGACGTCCTCGCGCATCGTGATTTCGAGCGCCGTCGTCAGCCGATGGATGCTGTGCGGCGGGCGCAGGTCGAGCTGTTTGGCCAGCGCCTTGTAGGTGATCGGCAGCTCTGCGATGGGCATCGCGCGCAAGACACTGCGCAAACGCGCGGTGAGCGCGAGATCGCCGTTCGTGAGCGGGTGAGGATCCGTCGTATTCGACATCGCCTGCTTGGACTCCCGTTTCGCTATGGCGCCGCGCTTGTGTCGGGACAGTGCGCGAGCGGCCTCAGCGGGCGCGCGCTGGCCAGCGCATAGCGTTCGCGCGCTGCGGCTTCGAGGCGCACGACGACGTTGCGCGCCCGAGGTCTCGCAACCGCATCGCGACCGTTCGACACTTGACGCAGCGTGTCGAGCCGTCGTGCCTCGTCGCTGTCGACGATCCCGAGATCCAGCGCGTCGAGCAAGGCGAGGCGCAGATCGCTCGGTTCCGCGTCCTGCGCGTGACGATGCCAGACCAGCGTGAGCTTGTCCCAGGCTTCGAGCCGTGCGGTGTAGCAGCGCGGGGTCGTGGCATCGACGGTGTCGATCCGCGTATGAGCCGCGCTGGCGGCCGCGCGCGCGGGATTGAGATAACCGTAGCCGTAGCTGCGATCGTAATGGCTGCCGTAAGGGTAGGGGCCGTGACGGCGCGCGACATCGTCCTCGCGGCAGCCGCGGCCGTCGCCGCGCACCTGCGGATGCGGCGCACCGTCGCTGGTCCATGCGTCGGCGCTGTTGATGAGCACGGCCTTCACCGCGCGCGGATCGCGCAGGCCCTCGTCGATCAGGTACAGCGCCACCGCGCCGACGATCGCGGCCGCCGGGCTCGTGCCCGAGTTGGTTTTCCAGTAGCCGCCGCGCGCGACATCGAGACGGCCCAAGCGCGCGCAGAACGTGCACGGCAGATCCGGCCGGCTGCCGCATTCGCGGCGACAGAAGGCGGGGTCGACGCCGGTGGTCGTGATGCGCACGCCGGGCGCGACGAGATCGAGCAGGCGCGCGCCCGCCGCCGGCGCGACGCTGCTCGTGCGGTAGATCTTGTGCGCCTCGCGCGTCGCGCCGGGCGCGCAGCGCGTCCAGTCGTAGGCGTGCATGTTGCCGACCGTGATTCCGTTCCAGGTGTCGCCGGGCACGGTCATCGTGTCGTCGTCTCCATAGCCGTGGTTGCCGGCCGACTTCACCAGCGTCAGCTGCGCTTCGTCGACGAGGCGATCGAGCACGCGCGTGACCGCCGTCCGGCGCGCGGGGCGGCAGGACGCGGCCGCCGCGCAGAGGCGGCCGTTGCCCTGGCTGTAGTTGATGAGATCCGGCCGTGGCCGATCGGCGGCGGGCCTCATCATCCAGTCGAGGGCGCGCAGCAGATCGCTGCGGCCTGCCCGCGTCTCCGGCCCGGCACGCGCGATCAGCGTGTCGCTCAGCGCCACTGCGCGGGGCAGCCGCAGCCAGGGCTGGACGACGCCACTCGCGCTCAGCGCGGTGCCCGAGAGCAGTTGCGCATAGACACCGATCATCGCGGTGCCGTGCGAACGGAGCAGACGGCCATCGCCGGCGACGCCCGGCGTGCCGGGCTGCGCGTGCACGCGGCCGAGCGTTCGGGCGAGCAGCGGATGCGCGAGATCCGCCCCGAGATCGATGATGGCTAGCGTCAGGCGCCGCGCATCGTCTGCAGCGGCGAGCGGCGTCGGTGGCGGATCTCGATTCGTGAGCACTTCCGGCGCGCCGGCCGCGCCGTCGTGCCAGGCGACGAAAGCGACCTCGGGTGCGCTGTGCAGCGCGCGACGCGCGGCGCGCACTTCCGCGCGTGGGAGTGTCACGAGCCAGCCGTTCAAGGCCGGCAAGGCTTCAAACGCCGCGGCCGGCGCGAGCCGCGGCGGCAAGCACCCGCGCAGCTCGCGCTGCACGGCGTCGGCGCTATCCGCGTGCCGCCGGACGCGGGCCGCGAAATCGCCCGGCGCCAGATCGGGCGCGTCCTTCATCTGGACGAACAGCACTTCGCGCGCAGCTTGATCGGACAGCGCCGCAGGCGGAATGCCGAGGGAGAGGAAAGCCAGGCACAGGAAAGCGAGCGCACGCACGCGGGGCATTATTGCCTGCGCCCGCCGTCTCGCCTACCGCCGCGCCGGCGGCAGGCGAGCCAGGATCGGATCAGCCCGGATTGAACGCGTAGCGCGGGTCGGCGACCCGCACGCGCGCCTCCTCGAGACCGAGCTCGCGCCGCACGATGTTCGTGCCGAGCACCAGCGACACGCATTTGTAGTGCGCGATG
>JBFWSI010000065.1:0-10910 GCA_050248455.1 Gammaproteobacteria bacterium
GCGGGTCTGGTTCACGATACGCGACATTTCGTCGAGGATCTGCGTGACTTCCTGGTTCAGCGACTGGCGGTCCTGCGACGTGTTGTAGCTCGCGGCCTGCACCGCGAGGTCGTGCGCGCGGTTCAGGTTGCGGGTCATTTCATCGAGCGCGCCTTCCGCAGTCTGCGACACCGAAATACCGTCGTTCGCATTGCGGATCGCGACGGACAGGCCGCCGATCTGCGTGGTCATGCGGGTGGCGACGGCGATGCCGGCCGCGTCGTCCTTCGAGCTGTTGATGCGCAGGCCGGAAGACAGTCGCTGCACGGCGCTGGCGAGGTCCAACTGCGTGCGGTTCAGGTTCCGCTGCGCATTGAGGGACATGATGTTCGTATTGATGGACTGAGCCATGAGAAATCTCCTGGTCCCCGGCACGTGGGAGGCGCGACGGCGGACCCAGCTTCATTTGGCGGACATGCTCGACTGAGCATTCACCGCCTCCCGCTCGCCGTAGCGGCCCCGCGTTCGCTTCCTTTAGGCCCCGTCGAGTTTCTGTGACGGGCTTGGCGAAGAATCTGTATAGCTGAGCGTGAGTCCACTCCACTGGCGGTTCGATGGCGTATGCCCGTGTAGCAACCTCCGACGTCATGCCCGCGCCAGCGGGCATCCACGCACGCCCCCGGCGTCCAGCGCGGAAAAAAGGGATCGCCCGACGGAGAGCACCTCGTCAGGCGTGGATTCCCGCTGGCGCGGGAATGACGGTAAACGAACACGAGTGGAGCGCATTTACGCTCAGCTATATAGCCACGGAGGACACGGAGGAAGAGAAAGATGGATCGGGCCTGTGCCGCCGCGGCTCGCCTGCGGCCATGGGCGCCATCGTTACGGAGGCTCCCGATCAAATCCTTTTCTTCCTCCGTGCCCTCCGTGTCCTCCGTGGCTAGATTCTCTTTGGCCTGGAAGTTGCTTTTGCCGGGGCATGAATACGACGGCGAGTCTCGAGCAGCGGAATGGGCGCTGTGCCTGCGGCAGCGGGCGCAAGCGCAAGCATTGTTGTGGACGAGGTCGGGCAGCCATGCCCGCAGCCGTCGCCGCGGAAAATGCGGCGACAGCGGAATTCCCGGGGAAAACACGGGCCGCGGCGCTGAATGCGGAGGCCGTGCGCCTGTATCTCGCGGGACGGCGCGCGGCGGCCTCGGCGCTGCTGCGCGAGGCCGCCGCGCTCGCGCCCGAGGATCCCGAGGTGCTCAACAACCTCGGCAGCGTCCTGCGCGAAGAGCGGCAACTCGAGGAGGCAATCGTTTGCCACCACCGTGCCCTGCGCCTGCAGGCGGAGTTCCCCGAAGCCTGGTGCAATCTCGGCAACGCGCTCTATGACTATGGGCGTCTCGAAGAGGCCGAGCTGAGCTTCCGGACCGCACTGACGCAGCGCCCGGCCTTTCCGTCCGCACTGATCAACTTCGGCAACGTGCTGCGCCGGCGCGGACGCGCGGAGGACGCGATCGCGTGCTATCGCAAGGCGCTGGCGCTCGATCCCGGCATCGCCTTCGCCTACAACAACCTCGGCACGGCGCTGAAGACGCTGGGGCGCTGGCAGGAAGCCGTCGTCGCCTACCGCCGCGCGCTCGAGCTCGAGCCCGGTTCGGCGATCGCCTACTACAACCTCGGCAACGTGCTGAAGGAGGCCGGTGAAGCGGCCGAAGCCGAGCGCCTGTTGCTGCGCGCGCTCGAACTCGATCCCGCCCTCGCCGAGGCGCATCTGAATCTCGGCAACCTGCGCAAGGAGCAGGGCCGGCTCGACGAGGCGATGACCTGCTACAGCCGCGCCGTCGCCGCACGCCCCGACTACGCCGCGGCACACGCCAACCTGCTGTTCACGCTCGCCTATGTCGACGGTCTGTCGCAGGCACGGATCTTCGAGCTGCATCGCGACTGGGGCCGGCGCCATGCGCAGGGGCTGGCGCGCCGCGACCATGCGAACGATCGTAGCCCGGAGCGCCGCCTGCGCATCGCCTACGTATCACCCGATCTGCGCTCCCATGCCTGCGCGTTCTTCGTCGAGCCGCTGCTGCGTCATCACGATCGCACGCAGGTCGAAGTGCACGCCTATGCGGAAGTGGCGCAGCCGGACGCCGTGACGCAGCGCCTGCAGGGTCTCTGCGACGTCTGGCGCAGCACGGTCGGGCTTACCGACGAGCAGGTCGCGGATCTGATCCGCGCCGACGGCATCGACGTGCTGATCGATCTCGCGGGCCACACCGCGAACGGCCGCCTGCTCGCGCTGGCGCGCAAGCCGGCGCCGGTGCAGGTCGAGTATCTCGGCTATCCGGCGACGACGGGTATCGAAGCGATGGACTGGCGGCTGACCGACGCCGTCGCCGAGCCGGTCGGTGCGCGCGAAGCGTTCTACACGGAGCGCCTGCATCGCCTGCCGCACAGCCTGTGGTGCTACCAGCCGTTTGCGGACATGGGCGAGGTGAGCGCATCGCCGGCCCAGGCCCGGGGCTACGTGAGCTTCGGCTCGTTCAACAACTACGCGAAGGTGGGTCCGCGGGTGGTGGCGCTGTGGGCGGAAGTGTTGAAGGCGGTGCCGAGGGCGCGGCTGGTGATGATCACGGTGCCGCAAGGGGAGGCACAGGCGGCGCTGTGGGCGAGGTTCGAGTCGCTGGGGGTGGCGCGCGAGCGCGTGGTGCTGCACGACCGGCTGGGCCGCGGCGAGTACGTGTCGCTGTTCGGGGAGGTGGACGTGGCGCTGGATCCGTTCCCGTGCAATGGCGGCACGACGACCTGCGACGCGCTGTGGATGGGGCTGCCGGTGGTGGCCTTGAGGGGCGAGACCTTCCTGTCGCGGGCGAGCCTGTCGGTGCTGGCGGCGAGCGGGCTGGCGGATTTCGCGGTGGAGGACGAAGCGGAGTACGTGGAGCTGTGCCGGCGTCTGGCCTCGGACGTGGAGGCGCTGTCGGTGCTGCGCGCAGGGCTGCGGCCGCAGCTCGCGTCCTCACCCCTGCTCGATGCGGCGGGCTTCACGCGCGACTTGGAGGCGGCGTACCGGGCGATGTGGCGGGCTTGGTGCTCGGAAGGGAAGGAGATCTGAATAGAAGAGCGCAAATACGCTCCACTGCGTGTTGTTTACCGTGATGCCCGCGCCAGCGGGAATCCACGCCGGACGAGGAAGCCTCCATCGGGCGATTCTTCTTTTTCCGCGCTGAACGCCGGGGGAGTGCGTGGATGCCCGCTGGTGCGGGCATGACGCAGGAGCTTCTCGCCGGTCGCTCTGCCACACCCGCCCAAATTCCGCTGCGCTCCTTCCGGGCTACGAACAATCAATCCCCATTCTTCTCCGTGCCCTCCGTGGCTATATGGCTGAGCGTAAATGCGCTCCAGTGCGTGCTGTTTACCGTCATTCCCGCGCAAGCGGGAATCCACGCCGGACGAGAAGGTCTCCATCGGGCGATTCTTCTTTTTTCCGCGCTGAACGCCGGGGGAGTGCGTGGATGCCCGCTGGTGCAGGCATGACGTCGGAGGTTGCTACACGGGCATACGCCATCGAACAGCCAGTGGAGTGGATCTACGCTCAGCTATATAGATTCATCCAGCGCCAAAAGTGGCACAGCGCCCCAGGCTACACGACATCGTCCCACGGCCGCGACAAACGCACGGCGCCGTTGATGATGCCGACCATCGAATAGGTCTGGGGGAAATTGCCCCACAGCTCACCGGTGGTCTGGACGAGATCCTCGGACAGCAGGCCGACGTGATTGCGGTGGGCCAGCATCGTCGCGAAGATTTCGCGCGCCTCGTCGCGGCGGCCGAGGCGGGCGAGCGCGTCGACGCGCCAGAAAGTGCAGACGTTGAACGCGGTCTCCGGACGGCCGAAGTCGTCGGCCGCTTCGTAGCGGCGCATGTAGGGGCCGTCGCAGAGCGTGCGTTCGAGGCAGGCGTAGGTCCGGCGAAAACGCTCGTCGTCGGGATCGATGAAGCCGACCTCCACCATCAGCAGCACGCTGGCATCGAGCTCTTCGCCGCCGAAACTCTCGACGAAGGCGCCGCGGCGCGCGTTCCACGCCGTGTCGAGGATGCGGCGCCGGATGTGCTCGGCGCGGATCCGCCAATGCCCGGCGCGCGGCGCGAGCCCCAGCCGATCGGCGATCTTCGCGAGACGCTCGCAGGCTGCCCAGCACATCAGCGCCGACGAGGTATGCACGCGCGCGCGCGTCCGCAGTTCCCACATGCCGGCGTCGGGCTGGTCGTGCAGGCGCCAGGCGCAGTTGCCGACGTGCTCGAGCGCCTCGAAGTCGGCGAGGGTGCCGGGCCGGAACAGGCGGTGATCGTGGAAGGATTGCGACGCGCCGAGCACGATGTTGCCGTAGACGTCGTGCTGGAAATGCTCGTGCGCCTGGTTGCCGACGCGCACGGGGCCCATGCCGCGGTAACCGCGCAGATGGGGCACGACGCGCTCGGGCAGATGCTTTTCGAGGCCGATGCCGAACAGCGGCTGCACGTGCCCGTTGGTCGCGTCGCGCGCGACGTCGTGCAGCCAGCCGAGGTAGTTCTCCATCGTGCCGACCTCGGCCAGGCCGTTCAGCGCGCGCACGACGAAGAAGGCGTCGCGCAGCCAGCAGTAGCGATAGTCCCAGGTGCGCTCGGTGTGCGGCGCCTCGGGAATGCTCGTGGTCAGCGCCGCGACGATCGCGCCGGTGTCCTCGTACTGGCAGAGCTTCAGCGTGATCGCGGAGCGAATCACGGCGTCCTGCCATTCGAGCGGCACGGCGAGCCGGCGCGTCCAGCGCCGCCAGTGCTGCGTCGTTTCCTCCTCGAAGCGCCGCGCCGTTTCCACCAGCCCGCCCTCGAGCGTCTCGTCCGGACCGAGCAGGAAGGACACGGGCTCGCGCAGCGTGAACGGCGTTTCGTCGACGACGTAGGTCAGCGGCGCATTGGTCGTCACGCGCAATACGCGCGACGGCGACACGAAGCGCAGGTGGTTGCTGCCGCGGGTGAGGGCCGGCACGCCGGCACCCCAGTCGTGGCGCGGCCGGAGCAGGATGCGGATGCGCGGCGTGCCGATCGGGCGCACGCGGCGCACGAGCTGGGCCGGATGGAACATGCGGCCGTGATCGCCGAAGCGCGGCGCGAAGTCGACGATCTCGATGCCCTGGCCCTGCGCGTCGTAGAGCGTCGTGCGCAGCACCGGCGTGCCGGGATCGTAGGCCTGCTCGCGCCGCGTGCAGCCTTCGAGCTCGACCGCGAAGGCGCCGTCGGCGGGATAGCCGTCGCCGGAGTCGAGCAACGCGTGGAAGCAGGGATCGGCGTCGAAGCGCGGCAGGCAGCACCACACGATGCGGGCCTCGCGATCGACGAGCGCGGCGATCGTGCAGTTGCCGATCAGGGCGAGATCCAGCGAGGCGCGCAGACCGCGCGCGGCGTCCTGTCCGTGCACCATGCGGCGCATGCTAGCGCAGGAGGATCGGGTGGCAAGCGCGTGGCCCGCGAATGCGCCCGAGGCCACGTCGACGCTGGCGTTTGTCCTACACGCAGCCCCGGCTGCGCTGCTTATGGTTTCAGGACACGCGGCGTCACATCACCGGTCGAGGAGGGCCCGCCAGTCGCTCGTGCGCATGCAGAACATCTTCAGCCCGGCGGGCAAGCGCGCGCTGCGGGCGGCGATCTCGAGACGACCGCTGCTCGCCTTCGATTACGACGGCACGCTCGCCCCGATCGTCTCGGTGCCCGACGTGGCGACGACGCCGGTCGGCGTCGCGCGCCGGCTCGCGCAGCTCGCGCGCCTGCGGCCGGTCGCGATCGTCACCGGCCGCGCGATCGACGACGTGCGCTCGCGGCTCGGCTTCACGCCGCAGGCCATCATCGGCAACCACGGCGCCGAATGGGAGCGTGACGAGGAAGGCGACGCGCGGCCGAGCGCGTCCTCGCAGCTCGATCCCGTGCGCGACCGGCTCGCGAGCCACGGCCGCGAGCTCGCGAGCCTCGGCGTGCGCGTCGAGGACAAGCAGCTCTCGCTCGCGCTCCACTACCGCGGCGCGCGCGACTCGGCGAGCGCCGTGCAGCGCATCCATGCCCTGCTCGCGGCGGAGGCCGGCGACATCGAGGTCTTCGACGGCAAGCGGGTCGTCAACGTCGTGCCGCGCGGCGCGCCGGACAAGGGAGAGGCGCTGCTGCGCCTCGTCGCCGCACTCGGCGTCGAGTCCGCCGTCTTCATCGGCGACGACGTCAACGACGAGGCCGTGTTCCGCGTCGCGCCGCCCGACTGGCTGACGGTGCGCGTCGGCGCCGCCGCGACGGACTCCAGCGCCGCCTTCTATCTCGACACCCAGAGCCTGGTGCCGCTGCTGCTGCAGGACATGATCGATCTGCTGAGCCCGGAGCCGTCGTAGCCCGGGTGGAGCGCAGCGAATCCTAGGCCGTGCCGCGTCGAGCGCCGATTGAATCCAGCCACGGAGGACACGGAGGAAGAAACGGATTATTTAGAGCCTCCGCAGCGCCGGCGCCGGCCATCGGCATCGAGTCACGGAGGCGCAGACCCGATCCATCCTTTCCTCCGTGGCCAAATGAGCGAGCGTAAATACGCTCCCCTGGCTGTCCGTTGGCGCAGGCCCACGTAGGCGCGTCCTCCGTCATTCCCGCGCAAGCGGGAATCCACGCCTGACGAGGAGGTCTCCATCGGGCGATTCTCTTTGTACGCTGGACGCCCCGGTATTGCGTGGATTCCCGCTTGCGCGGGAATGACGGTCAACGAACACGCAGGGGCGCGTATTCGCGCCCACCGATTTGGATTCACCCGCCCCCGTGCGCCCGCGCGATCGCGAGCTGCACGATACGGTTCAGGAGCTGCGGATAGCCGATGCCGTCGTACAGCGCGGCCTGGGCGAACTCTTCGCTCAGGGCGACGTCGGGATTGGGGTTCGCTTCGAGGAAATAGGGCGTGCCGTCGGCGGCGAGCCGGAAATCGACGCGTGCGTAGCCGTCGACCTCGAGCACGCGGCAGATGCGCTTCGCCGTCTGCTGGATGCGCGTCGCGAGCTCGGGCGGCAGATCCTCGGCCGGTCCCTGCAGGATGCCGCGGCGCTCCTGGTATTCGGGATCGTGCTTGACGCGCTCGGTCGCGATGCGAAGCTGGCCGGCGCGCAGCTCGCCGAACTCGAGCTCCCACACCGGCAATACCCGCAGCCGCGCGTTGCCGAGCACGCCGACGTAGAGCTCGCGGCCCTCGATGTACTCCTCGGCGATCGCGTCGGTGCCGACGCGCTCGTGCACGAAGCCGACGCGCTCGGCGAGCCGCTCGTCGGAATCGACGACCGAGGCCTGCGCGATGCCGACCGAGGCGTCTTCGCTGATGCTCTTGACGATCAGCGGGAAGCCGAGGCGCTTCGGGCGCACGACCTTGCGGCCCATCGGGAACACCGCGAAGGTCGGCACCGGGATGCGGTGGTAGGCGAGCAGCTTCTTCGACAGCGCCTTGCCGCGCGCGAGCATCAGCCCGCGCGGATTGCAGCCCGTGTACGGCACGCGCAGCAGCTCGAGATAGCTCGCGACGTTCTGATCGTAGGTCGTCTCGCCGTGGAACTGCTCGAGCAGGTTGAACACCACGTCGGGCTGCCAGTGTCGGACCTCGTCGCGGATCGGCTTCAGCTCGTGCTGGACGCCGATCGCGCGCACGTCGTGGCGCGCCGCGCGCAGCGTGTTGACGACGTCGAACTCGGTCTTCCACGCATGGGCTTCCTTCTCGCTGTAGCCCTCGCGCGAGGTCGGCGGCATCAGATCCGGGTGCAGCAGCACCAGCACGCGCAGGCGCTTCATACCGCGAACCACTCGCGCCGCGACGGGCTGTACAGCGAATGCACCGTGCGCGTCGCGAGCAGCACGGTGAAGTCCATCACGAGCTCGCGCTCGCGGCCCGGCGCGCGCAGCTTCAGCTCGCGCGCGCGGGCGATCATGCCGTCGAGCACGGCGTCCAGCGTCAGCTGATATTCGCCGGTCCACTTCGCGATCATCTGGCGGATGCGGGCGCGGTGACGGCGCAGGAACTGGGCCGCGGTCGGGGCGCGGCGATGGCGCGGATCGGCCGAGAAGATCTTCAGCAGATCGCGATCGTGATGCGAAGGCGTGGTCAAGACGTATCGGGCCTGTTTCTGGGCGTAGTGTTCGCCGAGCGTGCGCGACAGCCGGCTGAGCGGGTCGACCCGCAGGCGGCGCGTGAGTTCCGGCCGCGTGCCGGCGATTTCCGACATCAGCTCGTCGACGTACTGGAGTTTCTTCAGCGCGGGCCAGTCCGCGTAGCGCTTGCGCCAGTCCGAGCGCGGCTTGAGCCACACGGCGAAGGTTTCGGCGAAGTCCTCGTCCGGATGGCTCTGCGCGTACCACAGCCGCAGGTGCTGCACGTAGTGCTTGCTCGCCGGGTTCGGCCGGTAATAGGCCGGATAGGGCGTCGACGACGGGCCGAAGAGCTCGCGCCAGCGGCTGCGGCGGTGGAGCTGGAAGGCATGCTGCACGACGTGGCCCGCCTCGTGGCGCAGGATGCGCATGCAGTCGGCGACGGTGCCGCCCTCGACCTCGAGGATCAGGCGCCGTTCGAGCTTCATCAGGCGCGGATGCGCGAGATAGAACGGGATCGCGATGCCCGGTGTCGTGTCCGGGCTGAACCATTCGTCGGAGATCCACGCGTGCGGGCGCACGCGCAGATCGCGCTGCGCGAGCTCGTCGTAGAGCGCGGCGAGACAGTCTTCGAGCCAGGTGCCTTCGACGCCGACCTTCAGCGCCTTCAGCGGCAGCTGCAGCAGGGCCTCGTCGGACCACTGGGCCCACGGAAAACGGCGTGACATGACGGGATACTAAATAGCTGTTCCGGATTTCGCTACAGACGAGGCGGCGTCACGCGACATTGGGTCCGGGCGCCGAACTGAATGTGCGCTTCGCGCTGCCGCGGAGAACACAGAGAACACGGAGAAGGAGGGAATGGGTCGGGCTCGATTCCGATTGGTGGCGCCAGCGCTGAGGAAGCTCCGAACAATCCCTTTCTTCCTCCGTGTTCTCCGCGGCTAAATCAATCAGGGCCGTAGGTTGGGCTGACGAAGGAAGCCCAGCATCGGACGCCGAACGTTGGGCTTTCTTCGCCAGCCCAACCTACGGGAGCCGGTGACATCGATCCCGGATTCGCTCCGCTCATCCGGGCTACGAGAGCCATTGCCACCGGGAGCCCGAACGCGCCATCAACCCGTCTTCTTCTCCGTGTTCTCTGTGTTCTCCGTGGCTAAATCAATCAGCCCGTCTGCACGGGAAGGATCCCGGGTTCCGCTCCGCTGCACCCGGGCTACGAAGCTACGAAGCCGGCTCTTCGCCCCTCAGATGCGATCGAAATAGGGGATGTGCCAGTCGCGCCAGAGCGCGCGTCGGGCGCGCGGCGACAGCATGCGCCAGTACGCGAGCTCCTGGGCGGCGAATTCGAGCGGCGTGTGCTGCGCCAGCCAGCGATGGAAGGGGCTGCCGATGCTCTCGTTGACATGGATGCTCGTCGCGGTCGCGGTCAGCGTCCGCCACAGCGCGGGCAGCGCGGCGGGCGCGCCGACCGCTTCGTACACGTAGCACGCCTCGGCGGCCGCACCGACGATCGCCGCGGCCTCGGCCTCGCCGTCGCGGACGAAGACGGTGCCGACCCGCGTCGCCGGCAGCGGCACGCAGCGATAGTGCTGCGCGTCGCGCATCACGCGCGCCTTGGCCTCGGGCGCGCGCAGCGCTTCGTAACGCGCGACGTCGAGCTCGAGCGCCGGCGCGGCGCGCGGCGCCGGGCCACCCAGGTGCAGGCTGCCGAAGACGCCGCGATCGTGCGCGTCCCAGCCGAGGCGCTCGTAGAAACCGTTCAGCCCGCTCCACAGCACGAGGAAGTCGACCCCGGCCGCGGCCAGCGCGTCCGTCGCATCCTCGAGCACGCCGGCGGCGTGGCCGCGGCTGCGGGCCTGCGGTGCCGTCCACACCAGCCCGATCATCGCGCCCTGCCAGCGCTCGTGCGCGCTGGTCCAGCTGAAGCGTCGCGCCGCGCAGCAGGACACGATGCGGCCCGCATGACGTCGCACGTAGAGGTGCTGGAGATTCTGCTCGCCGAGCAGATCGGGATAGCGCCAGGCCAGCGCGCCGCTGCGGCCGCGGCCGACGACGAACTCGGCGTCCAGCGCGGCCGACAGCGCGGGCAGCTCGCTGTTGGAGCAGGTGCCCGCCCGCGGGCGCGCGCTCACCAGCCGCGGCGTACGCACGACACGATCCTGGAACGCGCTTCGTCGTCGACCCACCAGCCGCACGGCAGGGCGAGGTTGTCGTCGTCGAAGGCGTCGACGCCGGGCAGCGGCCACGGCGCGGGTTTGAAGCAGCTGTAGCGGTCGTTGCGCAGGTGCAGGCGCTGCGCGCCTATCCCCGCCGCGTGCAGGCGCGCGAGCAGGGCCGCGCGGCGGCGCACGCGCAGCGCGTAGACCCAGAACGCGGACTGCTCCTCCGCCGCCCGGCGCAGGCGGATCAGATCGGGGACGTCCGCGAGCTCGGCATCGAGGAAGGCGCCGTTCGCCCGATGACGTGCGAGCACGGGCTCGACGGCCGCGAGCTGGCACAGGCCGAGGCGCGCCGTCACGTTGCTCATCGCCGCGCTGTAGCCCGTGTGCGGGATGTCGCTCGCCGGGTTCAGATCGCCCGTCACGGTGCGGAAGCTCGGCTGGTGGATGCCGAAGCGGCGCAGCCAGCGTGCCTGCGTCGCGTCCTCTTCGCGCGCACAGCACAGCGCGCCGCCGTCGACGGTGTTCAGCGGGTTCACCGCGTAGAAGGACAGCACCGTGAAGGCGCTGCCGGTCGCGCCGATCGCGCGCCCGCGATGGCGGGCGCCGAAAGCGGCGGAAGCGTCGTCGACCAGCGGCAGGCCGGCGGCGTCGGCCGCGGCC
>JBFWSI010000066.1:0-10910 GCA_050248455.1 Gammaproteobacteria bacterium
TTGGTAGGCCGTTACCCTACCAACTAGCTAATCGGACTTAGGCTCATCCGTCAGCGCGAGGCCTTGCGGTCCCCCGCTTTCTCCCATAGGACGTATGCGGTATTAGCCCGAGTTTCCCCGGGTTGTCCCCCACTGATGGGTAGATTCCTAAGCATTACTCACCCGTCCGCCACTCGTCGCCAGGGTTGCCCCCGCGTTACCGTTCGACTTGCATGTGTTAAGCATGCCGCCAGCGTTCAATCTGAGCCAGGATCAAACTCTTCAGTTAAAAGTTTCGCCTGTTTCCAGGCTAATCTTTGAACGAAGACGCTCGATTTTGGCTTGCGCTACTCGTCGAGCTTCATCTTTAGATGAAGCATCCAACTGACGTTAGCGCCCACACAAATTGTTTGGTCAGACTAGTTTTTAAAGAGCGGTTCGACGTGTCGCGTCGAAGAGGCGCGCATTATACATAGCCCCGAAAGTCGGTCAACACTCCTTCCGAGCTTTTTTCGAAAAAGTTTCTCGGAGGGCTTGAACGACCGGGTGAAGGCCTGAGAGCGCCGCATCCAAGTGGTGTCCAAATCTTTTTAAAACAACAAATTAAGTGCTCCAATCGGCAGGGAAACTTCAACCCGCATCCTCCAGCACCAAGTCCACGAGCGCCACTTTCCGCTTGCCGACCTGGATGAGGTAGCGCTTCCCTGCTTCGAGCTGCAAATCCTGATCCTCGACGCGTACCTCGTCGACGCGAACCGCCCGTTGAGCCACCGCCCGCCTCGCTTCCGAGGTACTCGGCACCAGATTCGCCAGTTTCGCCACATTGGCCAGCGCCAGCACATGGGTCGAGCTCACAACCCGGACTTCAGGAATGTCTTCAGGCAGCCCCTTGCCCGAAAATTGATGGACGAATTCGGCGTGCGCGGCCGTGGCGGTCGCAGCATCGTGATAGCGGCTCACGAGTTCGACGGCCAGCTCGAATTTGATGTCGCGCGGATTGCGCCCTTCCGCCGCCGCCCTGCGCAGCGCGGCAATCTCATGGTTCCCACGCAGGCTCAATAGCTCGAAATAGCGCCACATCAAGGTGTCGGACACGGACATGATCTTGCCGAACATCTCGCGCGGCGCTTCGGAAATCCCAATGTAGTTGCCTAGTGATTTCGACATCTTGTGCACGCCGTCCAGGCCTTCGAGCAGGGGCAGCGTCATCACGACCTGCGGTCGCTGTCCGGCGTTCTCCTGCAGATGCCGTCCTACGAGCAGGTTGAACTTCTGATCCGTGCCGCCGAGCTCGACATCGGTCCGCAGGTGCACGGAGTCGTAGCCCTGGATCAAGGGATAGAGGAATTCATGGACAGCGATCGGCCTGCCTGCCTCGTAGCGCTTTTGGAAATCGTCTCGCTCGAGCATGCGTGCAACCGTATGCTGAGCGGCCAGCCGAATGAGATCAGCCGCGCTGCGTTGCCCCATCCACGTCGAATTGAACTCCACCCGCGTACGCGCGGGATCGAGGATCTTGAACACCTGCGCTTGGTAGGTACGCGCATTGGCCTCGACCTCCGCCGGCGTCAGCGGCGGCCGTGTCGCGCTCTTGCCCGTCGGATCGCCGATCAGGCCGGTGAAGTCGCCGATCAAAAAGATTACTTCGTGGCCGCGATCCTGAAATTGCCTGAGCTTGGTCAAGACGACGGCATGGCCGAAGTGCAAATCTGGCGCGGTCGGGTCGAATCCTGCTTTGACCTTCAAGGGTTTGCCCGCTTCGATTCGCTGACGGAAGTCGTCGAGGGGCAGTACGTCGACCGCCCCACGGCACAGCAGTTCGAAATCGGCGGCGCTCATCGGTGGGTATTCCTAAGGCGATGAATGGGCGAGAATCTTTCTTACATACTATATCATTGGCCCGAACGCCCACGGGGCGCGCCGTGCGGCTGGACGCTCGCACCGTGAATCAGGGGACCACGTGCGATACGGTCGAGAAATCAGCTACCGCAACAGTAACGTTCACACCGACTACGCGACGTGGACTACGCGCTCGCGCGTCGGTGCCAAGCCGTGGACGGTGCTGCTCGGGGGAATCGGCGTCTTTGCGATAGGTCTTTCACTCGTACTTCGCCCACCCATCGTTGCGCCGCCTTCCTCTCCAGCGGCAGACGAGCCGCGTGAACGTATCGGCGTCCGGATCCCCGGCAAGCGATTCGAAAAAGCACAAGATCAACTGCTCGCCCGCCTGCCGTTCGAACCCCGCGTCCCGGAAGCCGCAAGCAGCGCGCCGCGCATGCTGCCCGAATCGGCCCTGCACAACGAAGACTGGCAGACCATACGAATCCGCCCGGGCGACAATCTTTCGCTGCTGCTCGGTCGTATCGGCGTCAAGGGCAACGACGCGCAGCGTCTATTGACCGCGGCCAACAAGCGCGGTGTTCTGCGCAAGATCATGGCCGGTCAAACGCTGGCCTATCGCGTTCGCGAGGGTGAGTTGCACGAACTCGCTTACGAAATCGATCGGTTCAACACGTTGCTCGTGAAGAAGCAGAACGATGATTACAGCTCCGAGATCGTCAAGCTCGAAGCCGACGTCCGGCTCGCTTCGGCAACGGGCGAGATCACGCATTCGCTGTTCGTCGATGGCCAGGCGGCCGGTCTGTCCGATCGCCTCATCATGGAATTCACGGAGCTGTTCGGCTGGGATGTCGATTTCGTGCTAGAGATGCGCCGCGGTGACCGCTTCAAGGTCATCTACGAAGAGATGTACCGCGACGGCGAGAAGATCAGCAACGGCCGCATACTCGGCGCCGAGTTCACGAACCAGGGCAAAACGCACCGCGCCATCTTCTTCAAAGCCCCGGACGGCAGCGAAGGCTATTACACGGACAAGGGTCAGTCGATGCGCAAAGCTTTCCTGCGCGCGCCGCTGAATTTCACCCGCATCAGCTCACGCTTCAACCTGGCGCGACGTCACCCGATTCTGAACCGCATCCGTGCGCATCGCGGTGTCGATTACTCCGCGCCGATGGGCACGCCGATCCGCGCCGTCGCTGATGGCAAGATCGATTTCGCAGGCGTGCAGAACGGCTACGGCAATGTGATCGTGTTGAAGCATGGTGACAAGTACAGCACCTTGTACGGCCACATGATGAAGTTCGCCAAGAACATTCGTCGTGGGGGCACCGTCAGCCAGGGACAGCTGATCGGTTACGTCGGCAAGTCGGGGCTGGCGACCGGGCCGCATCTCCATTACGAATTCCGCATCGACGGCGTGCATCGCGATCCTCTGACCATCAAACTGCCGCGCGCGCTGTCCGTGGAACCCGGCTTTCTGGCCGAGTTCAAGCGTCAGACCAAGCAGACCATCGCGATGCTGAACGCGATCGACGAGGGCGCGGATACGACCGGCATGGTCGCCAATGCGGGCCGCACGGCCGCGGACGATACCGAGAGCGACATGTGACGCAGCGCCGAGGTCGCCCGTGGCGCTGTATCTAGGACTCATCTCCGGTACCAGCATGGACGCCATCGATGTCGCACTCGTCGACATCGACACTGAAGTCGAGCGCGGGCGCATCGAGCTGCGCGAATTCGTCGAAATTCCCTATCCCGCCGAGCTGCGCGCACGCCTGGAGCGCGTGGTGCAATTGCGCGCGGCTGCCATCGACGAAATCGGCGCGCTGCACACCGCGCTCGGTCAGACCTTCGCCGAAGCCGCACTGAGTCTGCTTTCGCGGGCCAAGGAGACGGCCGCTGCGGTGCGCGCGCTGGGCAGTCACGGCCAGACCATCGGTCACGGCATCGCAGGCGCGACGCCCTACACCTGGCAGATAGGCGACCCGCACGTCATCGCCCTGCGCACCGGAATCTGCACCGTTGCCGATTTTCGCGCGATGGACGTCGCGGCCGGCGGTCAGGGCGCACCGCTGGTCCCGGGTTTCCACCGCCGCGTGTTCCACAAGGACGACGCCGACGTCGCGGTGGTGAACATCGGCGGGCTCTCCAACGTATCTTTGCTGCGGCGGGATCCACGTACGCCGCTCCTCGGCTTCGACTGCGGTCCCGGCAATACGCTGATGGATTTGTGGGCGCAGAAACACCTCGGCAGACCCTATGATGCGGATGGTCAATGGGCGGCGACGGGGCGTGCGCACGCCGGCTTGCTGCGGCAGATGCTGAGTGAACCCTACTTCACGCTGCCGCCACCGAAATCGACCGGGCGTGAGCTGTTCCATCTGGCGTGGCTCGAGCAGCATCTCGCCGCCTGCGACGCATCGCTGCTGCCGGAGGACGTCCAGGCGACGCTCGCCGCGCTCACGGTAAAGACCATCGTCGACGCCATCGAGCAGCACCTGCCGGCTTGCCGCGAAATCGTCGTGTGCGGCGGCGGCGCGCGCAACGGCACGCTGCTGAGCCTGCTGGCCGCGGCGGCAGGCGAATCGCGAAGCGTGACGACGAGCGATGCACGCGGCTGGCCGGCCGCGGCCATCGAGGCCTGTACCTTCGCATGGCTGGCGGCACGCCGGCTCGCCGGGTTGCCGGGGAACGTGCCTTCGGTGACGGGCGCGGCGGCGCCAGTGCTGCTCGGCGCCGTCTACGAGTCAGGCAATTTCTGAGAAGACCGGCCGCACCGGCCGGCCATCGATCAGGCGGAGAAGGACGAACCGCAACCGCAGGTCGTGGTCGCGTTCGGATTGCGGATGACGAACTGCGCACCTTCCAAGCCTTCGCTATAGTCGATCTCGGCACCCATCAGGTACTGGATGCTCATCGGATCGACCAGCAGCTTCACGCCCTGATTCTCGATGATGGTATCACCGTCACCTTCGTTCGATTCGAAGGTGAAGCCGTACTGGAAGCCCGAGCAGCCGCCGCCGGAAATGAACACGCGAAGTTTCAAGGACTGATCGCCCTCTTCGTCGATCAGGCTCTTGACCTTCAGGGCCGCAGCGTCGGTGAACACCAGCGGGGATTCGATTTGTTCGGCGACCGTCATGTCTGACCTCCGGAATTGATCTGCATGCACGCGGCCGACTCAGGCTTCGTCGGCCACGACGCTCATCGTCGCATGGCTGAGGGCCAGCGGCGCGCGCACTTCGTCCGCGATGCGCACCAGCTTGCCGTTGACTTCGGCGCCCATCGCCATCTCGATCATGCGGTAATGCACGTCTCCTTCGACGCGGGCGTTCGCGGCGAGTTCAACGCGATCGTTGGCGTGGACGTCCCCCTTCACGACGCCATTGAGGATGACGTAAGGCACCCTCACCTCGCCCTCAATCGAGCCACGCTCGCTGACCGTCAGCGTCGCCTTCTCGTCCGCTTTCGCGGACACGTTGCCGCATACCGCACCGTCGACGTGCAGTCCGCCGGCAAACGTGATGTCGCCGACGATCTGCGTCTGCTGACCGATCACGGAATCGACCCGGGTCGGGCGACGCTTCTTCTGTCCGAACATGGCCTGGTCTCTCGTTGAGGCTGTCGCGATGGGCTGCCGAGGGAGCCCGGAAGGAGGGGCGCTGCCGCGCCGCGCGGCGAGACATTAACATTTTTGCCCATACCCGTTAACCGCCCGGCCTGCGGTCCACGGCTCGCGGCCGGTCGCGACCGGCGGCTGCGGACGCGCGCGCTTGTCGCCTAGAATCGACGCTCCGGCAGCACCCCCGCTGGGGCCGTGCCGGCAGCCCGCGCACCGAGGATCCGGCGATGTATCCATGGCTCAAGGCGTTCCACCTGATCTCCGTCGTGACCTGGTTCGCGGGGCTTTTCTACCTGCCGCGGCTGTTCGTCTACCACGCGATGGCGGAAGACGCGATCGGGCGTGCACGCTTCGAGGTGATGGAACGCAAGCTCTACCGGGGGATCATGACGCCGAGCTTGATCGTCGTCGTCGCCATGGGACTGGGCCTCGTCGCCGTGCTCGGCCTCGACTGGTTCAGGGCGACGGCCTGGCTGCACGTGAAGCTCGCGCTGGTCGCGATACTCGTCGGCTACCATTTCTACCTCGGCCGCCTGATGCGCCGACTGCGCATCGGAGAGAACAGGCACAGCCACGTTTTCTATCGTTGGATCAATGAGTTTCCGGTCATGATCCTGGTGGGCACGGTGCTGCTCGCGGTGCTGAAGCCGGCGCTCTTCAGTCCGTGAGCGGTTCGAAATCGTCCTTGCGCGCCCCACAGTCCGGACAGGACCAGTTCGGCGGCAGATCCTCGAAGGGCGTGCCGGGCGCAATGCCCTCGTCCGGGAGACCGAGCGCAGGATCGTAGATGAATCCGCAGATGACGCAGATATAGCGCGTGGCCATGTCGTCCTTTCCAATCCCGGCGCCCGGCACGAGGCGCCTGTGAACCCGCAGACACGAGCCGCGGCCGCGGAGACGCCCCTCGTGCTCGTGATCGGCGGTCACGATCCGAGCGGGGCAGGGCTCCAGGCGGACATCGAGACCGCGGCGGCGCTCGGCTGCCACGCGGCGAGCCTCGTGAGCTGCCTCACCACGCAGAATACCGGACGCGTCGCCGAAGTCATCCCGACCGCGGGCAGCACCCTCCTCGCTCAGTTCGGGCTGCTGGTCGCGGATTGGCCGGGGATCGCCGCGTGCAAGATTGGGCTGGTGCCGACGGTGGATGTCGTGCACGCCCTCGCCGCACTGCTGCGGCGGTTGCCGGCCGGCACCCCGGTCGTGCTCGATCCCGTGGTCGCGGCCGGGTCCGGCGCCGAGTTGATGAGCGCCGCCGTGCGCCGCGCCCTGCTCGCCGAACTCTGGCCGTTCGCGACACTGCGCACACCCAACCGGGAAGAAGCCGCCGCGCTCGCCGCCGTCGCGGGCGCCTCGGACACCGCCGCATGGCGCCGGTCGCAGGCCGGCTGGGTGCTGGTCAAGGGCGCGGACGCGACGACCCCGGAGGTCATCCACGAGCTCGATCGCGACGGGCAACTGCACACGCGTTCGCGCTGGCGGCGCCTGCCCGGCCAATTCCACGGCACCGGCTGCACGCTGGCGACCGCCATCGCCTGCGAGCTCGCGCGCGGGATGCCCGTCGCCGACGCCTGTGCTGCTGGCCTCGACTATACCTGGCGCTGCCTGCTCGACCCGCTCGATTTCGGCGGCGCGCAGCAGCTGCCGCGGCGCCTGCCGCGGAGCGCGCCATGAGCATGCCCGCCACGCGTCGGATGCCACTGCCGCCGCGCGGCCTTTACGCGATCACGCTCGACGTCGATCAATCCGCCGACGCGCTGGCGGCGCAGGTGGCGGCGGCCCTCGCGGGCGGTGCGGTCGTCGTCCAGTATCGCCGCAAGCAGCTCGCGCGCGCGACGGCACTCGTCGAGCTCGCCGCGTTGCGCCCGCTGTGCACTGCCGCCCGGGCGCCGCTGATCGTCAACGACGACATCGAGCTCGCGCTCGCGGCCAATGCCGACGGTGTGCATCTCGGTCGCGACGACGGCGACTGGGCGACGCTCGCCGCGGACACGCGGCGCCGCCTGCTGCTCGGCCTGTCCTGTTACGCCGACGTCGAGCGCGCCGTCCAGGCCGCGCAGCACGGCGTCGACTATGTCGCCTTCGGCAGTTTCTTCCCGTCCGACACCAAGCCGCTCGCGCGCCCCTGTCCGCTGGCGGTGCTCGAAACGGCGCGACGGCGGCTGGCGGTGCCCATCGTTGCGATAGGCGGGATTACGCCCGAGAATGGCGCGCACCTCGTGCGCGCCGGTGCCGATTTCCTCGCCGTGATTTCCGGTCTCTTCGCGCAGCCGTCGATTTCGGCGGCGGCCGCGCGCTACGCCAATCTGTTCGGAGAAACGCATGTTTGAGCGATCCGCAGCTCTGTTCGCCGACGCGCGCCGGATCATCCCCGGTGGCGTCAATTCGCCGGTGCGCGCCTTCAACGGCGTCGGCGGCACGCCGCTGTTCATCGAGCGCGCGGCGGGCTCGCGCATCGTCGATGCCGACGGCAACAGCTACGTCGATTACGTCGGCAGCTGGGGACCGATGATCGTCGGCCACGCGCATCCCGCAGTAATGGCCGCGGTACAAGCCCAGCTCGCCAACGGCGTCGGCTTCGGCACGCCGACGGCGATCGAGACCGCGCTCGCGCGCCAGGTGCAGGCGCTGATGCCGCATCTGGAACGCGTGCGCATGGTGAGTTCGGGCACCGAGGCCGCGATGAGCGCGATCCGCCTCGCGCGCGGCGTCACCGGGCGCGATCGCATCGTGAAATTCGAAGGCTGCTACCACGGCCACGCCGATTCGCTGCTCGTGAAGGCGGGTTCCGGCGCGCTGACGCTCGGCATCCCGACCTCGCCCGGCGTGCCGGCCGCGCTCGCCGAGCTGACGATCACGCTCGACTACAACGACATCGACCAAGTGCAGCGCGTGATGGACGAGATCGGTCCAACCGTCGCCGCGATCATCGTCGAGCCCGTCGCCGGCAACATGAACTGCGTGCCGCCGGCGCCGGGTTTTATCGAAGGCCTGCGCGAGATCACCGCCAGGCACGGCGCGCTGTTGATCATCGACGAGGTCATGACGGGCTTTCGCGTCGATCGCGGCGGCGCGCAGGCGCTCTACGGCGTCACTGGCGACATCACGGTGCTCGGCAAGATCATCGGCGGCGGCCTGCCGGTCGGCGCCTTCGCCGGGCCGGCGAAGTATCTCGATCAGATCGCGCCCTCGGGCGCGGTGTACCAGGCCGGCACGCTGTCCGGCAATCCGCTCGCGATGGCCTGCGGACTGGCGACCTTGCAGCTCGTCGCCGAACCCGGCTTCCACGCACGGCTCGCGCGCACGACCGCGCGTCTCGCCGACGGCCTGCAGGCCTTGAGCGCGCGCCACGGGATCCCGCTGACGGTCAATCACGTGCCCGGGATGTTCGGTCTCTTCTTCACCGATCGCACGCGCGTCACTTCGTTCAAGGACGTCATGGCCTGCGACGTCGCGCGCTTCAAACGCTTTTTCCACGCGATGCTCGAGGCCGGGATTTACCTCGCGCCGTCGGCCTTCGAAGCGGGCTTCGTGTCGGCCGCGCACACCGACGCGGACATCGACTTCACGCTCGATGCCGCGGCACGCGCGCTGGACGAGAGTCGCTGAGCAGAGCAGCGCCGAACGCGTCCGACCCGGACGCGTTCGCGCTCAGATTTCGGTGAAGAGGCCCACGCGCAGGTTGGAGCCGGAATAGATCTGCTCGCCGTCGACGGTCATGGTCGCGTCCGCGAGGCCCATCACGAGCCCGCGCTGCACGACCCGCTTCATGTCGATGCGATAGGTGACGAGTTTCTTGTCGGGCGTGACCTGGCCGCTGAACGCGATCTCGCTGCCGCCGAGCGCACGCCCGCGACCGAGGCCGCCTTTCCACGCGAGAAAGAAGCCGACGAGCTGCCACATCGCGTCGAGGCCCAGGCAGCCCGGCATGACGGGATCGCCCTCGAAGTGGCACTGGAAGAACCAGAGCTCGGGCTTGATGTCGAGCTCGGCGATGATTTCGCCCTTGCCGTAACGGCCGCCGACGTCCGCGATCTCCAGGATCCGATCGAACATCAGCATCGGCGGCAGCGGCAGCTGGGCGTTGCCCGGCCCGAACAGCTGGCCGCGACCGCAGCCGATCAGCTCGTCGTAGTCATAGGCTTCCTTGCGACGCCCCGAGACGATGATCGGCGCATCCGGATTGATCGGCGAAAATGCTTGCATGAAGTGCGGTTCCCCTGAGGGCGCCGAGTATAGCAGCTAAGTTTCGGCCGGCGCCCGCGCGCGCCGCCGCCGGCTCAGTCGAACTCGAAGACCGCGCGCACCTGCATGCCGGCGTCCGTCGACTCGATGCTGAGCAGCCCGCCGTAGCCGGTCTCGACGACGTCGCGCACCACCGACAGGCCGATGCCGTGGCCCTCCGCCGCCTCGTCGAGCCGGCCGCCGCGCTTCAGCGCCTGCTGCACGAGATGCGCCGGCATCCCCGGACCATCGTCCTCGACGACCACTTCGAGCGCGTGGCGGCGCTGACCCGGGCGCAGCGCGAGCGGATGTGCCCTGATCTTCACCCGGCTGCGCGCCCATTTGCAGGCGTTGTCGGCGAGATTGCCGACGACCTCCATCAGATCCCCTTGATCGCCGTAGAAGCTGGCCGCGGCGTCGGCGTCGGTGTCGATCGTCAGTTCACGCGCGTGGTAGACCTTGCGCAGCGAGCCCGCGATGCGCTCGATCATCGGCGCCACCACGACCGGCGGTGCAAAGGCATTGCGGCCGACGGTCGCCGCACGCTGGAGCTGGTAGCGGACGGTATCGTCGATCTGGGCCACCTGTTCGGTCAGCGTGCGCACCGAGTCCGCGTCGAAGCGCCCGACCTCGAGCGCCGAACGCAGCACCGCGAGCGGCGTCTTCAGGCTGTGCGCGAGATCGCCGAGCGCGTTGCGATAGCGCTGCACGTGCGTATCGCGCGCCGCGATCAGCGCGTTCAAATTGCGCGTCAGCGAGCGCAGCTCGCGCGGATACTCGCCGGTGATCGCGCTCTGCCGGCCGGATTCGATCGCACGCAACTCGATCGCGACCTCGCGCAGCGGTCGCAGTCCCCAGCGCAGGATCGCGGTCTGGATCAGCAGCAGCAGTACCGTGAGGATCGAGAACCACAGCCACAGGCTGCGCTGGAAGCCCCGTACCTGGAGATCGTAGGCGGCATGTCCTTCGCAGGCCTGCAAGGTATAGAGCCGCGGCTGGGCCTTGCCGCGCGTCTCCCATTCGACGCCGTAGCTCGTGCAGAACAGGATCTCGTCGGTCGACGACACGGTTTCCTCGAACACGAACTCGCCGGGCGGGTTCTGCGGCGGCGGTCGCACCGCGTAGCCGAGCATCGAGCGCGAGCGCCATACGAGCGTGCCTTCGCCGTCGAAGATCTGCGCGTAGTGGCCGGAATCGGTCATCGACAGCAGCGGATCGGGCAGCACCGCGGGGATCGGCGGGGCCTTCG
>JBFWSI010000067.1:0-10892 GCA_050248455.1 Gammaproteobacteria bacterium
GCATCGTCGCGAGGACGCCGCTCGATGGAGGAAATCGTCGTCGAGGAGTACGCGGCGCTGCGCGCTGCGACGCCGCACACGCTGCTCGATGTGCGCGAAGCCTGGGAATTCGAGCTCTGTCACCTGCCCGGCAGCCGGCACATCCCGCTCGGCGAGCTCACGCAGCGCGTCACCGAGCTGGACGAAGAGCAGACGCTCATCGTCGTGTGCCACCACGGCGTGCGCAGCCGCGCCGCGCAGGCCTGGCTGCTTTCGCGCGGCTTCGCCCGCGTCGTGAATCTTGCCGGCGGCATCGACGCCTGGGCGCGGCGCATCGATCCCTCGATGAGCCTGTATTGATACGGACGCGTTGCTCGCGCGCCACCAAGGAACTTCGCATGTCTCGAGATTTCGCTCGCTCCCTGTCCGCTGCCGCGCCGCGCCGCCGTTCGCGTGTCGTCGCGCAGCTGCTCGCCGTGCTGCTGTGCGCGACGATCGTCCCGGCCCGCGCGGCCGATCTGCTCGCCCTGCTCGCCCTCGCCGAACAGTCCGATCCGGAATATCGCGAGGCGCAGCACAATGCCTTGGCAGTCGCCGAGGGGATCCCGCAGGCGCGCGCAGCGCTGTGGAAGCCGCAGCTGAGTTTCACCACGGGCGGGGCGCGCGTGCGGCAGGACATCGAGGCCGACTTCGCGTTCGGCGCGGCGGGCGGCGAGACCGCCTACGATCGCACCGACTACCGATTGAGCCTCGTGCAGCCCGTCTATCATCGCGATCGGCACATGCGCCTGAAGCAGGCCGACAAGCGCCTGCGCCAGGCCCAGCTGCAGATCGATGCGGCCTTCCAGCGGCTGATGGTGCGCCTGGCCGAACGCTATTTCGACGTGCTCGCCGCACAGGACAATCTGACGTTCGCGCGCGCCGAGAAGGAGTCGCTCGCCGGGCAGCTCGAACAGGCCCGCCAGCGCTTCGACGTCGGCCTCATCGCGATCACCGACGTGCAGGAAGCGCAGGCCGGCTACGATCGCGCGAGCGCGCTCGAGATCACGGCGGAGAACGAGCGGCAGAACGCCGAGGAGCGGCTGCGTGAGGTCACCGGCGAGTATCCGCGCACGCTGTGGCCGCTCGGCGAGGTCCTGCCCTTGACGCGGCCCGATCCCGACAACATAGAGCAGTGGACGGAGACCGCGCTCGGCCAGAACCTCGACCTCGAGGCCGCGCTCGTCGCGACCGACATCGCCGCCGACGAGATCGAGGTCCAGCGCGCGGGACATTATCCCAGCCTCGACATCGAGGGCGGTCATGGTTTCAACGCAGGCGGCGGGCTGTTCGGCCAGAACGATACCGAGACCAGCGACATCGGCGTGCGCCTCAACGTGCCGCTGTACGAAGGCGGCGCGGTGTCCTCGCGCACGCGCCAGGCCGTGCACGAGCATGCCGGCGCCCTCGACCGGCTGGAGCGCACGCGCCGCGCGGTCTATCGCCAGGCGCGCGAGGCCTTTCTCGGCGTCGTCACGCAGATCGGCGCCGTGAGTGCGCTGAAGCAGGCCGTGGTATCGTCGCAGACGGCGCTCGAATCGACCCGGGCCGGGTTCGAGGTCGGCACGCGGACGACGGTGGACGTCGTCACCGCGGAACGCGGCCTGTCGCAGGCGCGCCGCGACTATGCCCGCGCCCGCTACGACTACGTGCTGAACCTGCTCCGGCTGCGCGAGGCCGCCGGCACGCTGAGCCCGGAGGTCATCGCGCAGGCGAATGCCTGGCTGCGACCGGCGCCCGAGGGCGCGACGACATCCGCAAGCGGCACCGAATCCAGATAACGAGACCTTCAGGGGAGCACATGGCCAACACCAACCAGATCGCGGGCGCCCGGAAGTGTCGCCTCGACGAGTGCACGCTGCTCGTCATCGACATCCAGGAGCGGCTCGGCGACGCGATGCCGGGCAAGGTCCTCAATCGCGTCCTGCAGAACACTTCGCTGCTGGCACGCGCGGCCAGCCTGCTCGACGTGCCGGTCCTGCACACCGAGCAGTATCCCCAGGGGCTCGGCGCGACACATCCGATGGTGCTCGATGCGTTGCCGCCGAATCGCAAGTACTTCACGAAAACCACTTTCAGCTGCATGAACGCCGACGGCTTTCCGGCGGCGATCGGCGGGCTCGGGCGGCGCCAGGCGGTGCTCGTCGGCATGGAGGCGCACATCTGCGTGCTGCAGACGGCGATGGACCTGGCGGCGACGGGCGCGGAAGTATTCGTCATCGAAGACGCGATCTGCTCGCGCCGCCTGGAGAACTACCAGAACGCGCTCGATCGCATGCGGGCGGGCGGCATCAGCATCGTCAGTGCCGAATCGGTGGTGTTCGAGTGGATGGGCGACTCGCGCCATCCGCACTTCAAGACGATTCAGAGCTGGTTGCGCTAGGGAAACTCTGCAAGAGCAGAGTTTCTTCGGGCCATGGATGGCCTGCTCGCGAATCAAGTGCGCAAGCACTCGATTCACGAAGGGGAGTACGAGCTTGCCCCGGACTCGCCGTCTCTGAATCAGTCCAGGATGGATTTGGTCAGAGCTTCCCTGCAGAGCTCGCGGCGGCGGGCCGCGGCGGCCGTTCGAGGGAACGACGCGGCGCGCGACGCAGCCGCCATGTCCTGAGCAGCGTGCGCTGGATGACCAGCGCATCCGCGCTCGCGCGATGTCGCGTCAACTGCATGTCGGCGCACACCGCGCGCCGTGCGTCGGCCCACACCGCGCACTGCGTCTCGTCGAGCAAGCCGGCGAGCGCCTCGAGCCTGAAGCGCTGGCGCAGCCCGGCGCGATCGAAGAGCAGCGCGATCCACGAGCTGTCCATGCCCCACGCATCGCTGTAGACGATGGCGTCGCCGAGCAGCTCGTTCAAGGTCGCGGCCACCTCCACTGCCGGCCGCCCTTTTCGTTCCAGCAGTTCGCGCGAGATCCCGTGCAGGCGCGCGGCGGCCGGATCCCAGTGCGTCCAGTCGGCTTCGGGCTGCACGAGGAAGCAGGCGGTGCGGCCGTCGGCGAGCGCGACGCCGATTTCGATCGGGTAGCTGCCGCGCCCGAAACCCGAGGCTTCGACGTCGATGACGATCGGCGCGGATGGGCCGCCGCGGGCGCACGGCGAGGTGTCGGGGAATCCAGCGTCCATCTTCGCGCGCCTGCGGCCCGAACGGGTCTCAGTTGACCGTGTAGTTGCGGGACTTCATGCAGGCCGCGTATGCGTTGCCGTAGTCCGCGGTCTGGCGCTGCCGCTGATCGTAGGCCTGCTGGTTCGCGGCCTGCGTCTGCTGGTAGTACTGCTGTTGTTGCTGCTGGTAGTAGTTGTAGCCCTGCGGCGGCGGCGGCGCGCTCTGCTGGCTGGAGCGTGATACTGCGCCGAATACCGTCGAGGCGAGCGCGCCGATCGCCGCGCCCTTGCCGGCATTGCCCGCGATCGCACCGCCGGCGGCACCGAGCGCGGCACCCGTCGCCGCATCGCCGACGACCCCGCCGCCCTGGAAGAAGCCGCCGTTGCCGAGGCCGAGAAAGCCGCCGCTCTGTTGCTGTTGCGGCGGCGGTTGATCGCTGTAGCCGTAGTTCGGCGGCGGCGGGGGCGGCACGGCCATCGGCGCGGCGAGCGGCGGTGCCGTGGTCGGATCGAAGCCGGTCTGCGACACGGACCATTGGTGACACTGGAAGCGATCCGCCGCCTGCTGTTCCTGACTCTGCCCGCCGTTCGGATAGGCAAACGGCTGTCCCTGCTGAGCGCCCGCCACGAGCGGCAGCGCGCAACAGGCAGCGACCAGCGCGTGGCATACGCGCGTCATGAAGTAGTGGTGGTGTTTCATTCGGATCTCCTCCCCGCTGGATCACGGCGAATGCGATTTCGCCCGCTGCGGACCAGCATATCACCGCGCAGTTCGAGCCGATTGCGACGGATGCCGCAGTCCGTGCGCGCTCGAATCGCGGGCTCGCACCGCGCGCTCAGCGCAATCCCGCCTGTTCCAGGACGGCGACGACGGCAGTCGTCGCGCCCTTGTTGCAGGCGACGATGTCGCTGCCCGCCCGACCCGCGGCATCGCGCCGATTGCTGTCCTCGAGCCAGCGCGACACGATGCTGGCGAGCGCGGCAGCGTCGCTGCCGATCTCGAGCGCCTCCGCTTCGCGCAGCCGCGCCGCGATCTCCTCGAAGTTGAACAGATGCGGCCCGGTGACGATCGGCACGCCGAGCGCCGCCGGCTCCAGCACGTTCTGCCCGCCGAAAGGCGCGAGGCTGCCGCCGACGAAGGCGACGTCCGCGGCCGCATAGAACTTCATGAGCTCGCCCATGGTATCGACCAGATAGACGTCGACTTCAGCGCGGCAGGCCTCCCCCGCCTGCCGACGCGCGAGCACCAGCCCCGCGCGACGGCACAGCTCGGCGACGGCGTCGAAGCGTTCCGGGTGGCGCGGCGCGATCACGAGCAGCAAGGTCGGGTGTCGCAGGCGCAGCCGCGCCAGCATGTCGAGCAGCACCTCCTCTTCGCCGGGCCGGGTGCTGCCCGCCATCACGATCGGCCGGTTGATGCCGAGATCGCGGCGTATCGCCGCGCCTTCCTCGAACACGCTGGCCGGCAGGTGCACGTCGAACTTGAGGCTGCCGGTGATGCTCATGCGATCGTCCGGTGCCCCGAGGCTGCGCAGGCGCGCCGCATCTGCCGCGGTCTGCGCCGCGATGCGGCTCAGCGCGCCGAGCATCGCGGCCGTCATGCCGCGCAGCCAGCGATAGCGCCGTGCCGACTGCTCCGACATGCGCCCGTTGACGAGCACGACGGGAATGCCGGCCGCGCGCGCCTCGTGGATCACGTTCGGCCACAGCTCCGTCTCCATCAGCAGCAGCATGCGCGGCCGGAAGCGGCGCAGGAAGCGGCGCACGATCCACGGCAGGTCGTAAGGGAAGTAGACGTGCTGGACGCTCTCGCCGAACTGCCGCGTGACCGTGTCGTAGCCGGTCGGCGTCGTCGTCGTCACCAGCACCGGCGCGTACGGATAGCGCTCGCGCAGCGCGCGCACCAGCGGTGCGGCCGCGCCGACTTCGCCGACCGACACCGCATGCACCCAGAGGGGCTCGTCGCGACGCAGCGCACCGTCGTAGCAGCCCAGACGCTGGCGCCAGCGATCGCGATAGGCGGGATTGCGCCGCGCGCGCCAGGCGAGGCGCAGCAGGATGAAGGGCAGCAGCAGCAGGAATGCCGCGCTGTAGATCCATCTCATCCGGGACGCATCCTCGGGCCCGCGCACCCTCAAGGGTTCAACCAGTCCAGATAATCCCGCACGCCGACGTCGACGGCGCGGGCGCGGTGCCGATAGCCGGCCGCGCGCGTGCGCTCGAGATCGGCCAGCGTGTGGGCCTGGTAGGCACCGAGCAGGTCGGTCGGGAACGGGATGTACTCGATCTCGCCGCGGCCGTGCCAGGCGACGACGGCGCGCGCGACTTCGTTGAAGCTCGCCGCCACGCCGGTGCCGCAGTTGTAGACGCCGGTGACGCCGGCGGTCTCGCCGCACCACAGCGTCTGCGCGACGACGTCGTCGACGTGGATGAAGTCGCGACGCTGCTCGCCCGGGCCGACACCGTGCGAGGCCCCGAACAGGCGCAGCACGCCGTCGCGCTTCAACTGATCGTCGAAATGAAGGACGACGCTCGCCATGCGGCCCTTGTGCTGCTCGCGCGGCCCGTAGACGTTGAAGTAGCGCAAGCCGACGATGCGCGAGCGCGCACGGCCGAGGCGCTGGCGCACGTGCTGATCGAAGGCGAGCTTCGAATAACCGTAGACGTTCAGCGGCGCTTCGCTGCGCGGTTCCTCGACGCAGCGCGCGCTGAGCCCGTAGACCGCGGCGCTGGACGCATAGACGAAGGGAATGCCGCGCACTTCGCACAGATCGAGCAGGTCGCGCGAGTAGACGAAATTGTCGTCCATCATGCGGCGGCCGTCCCATTCGGTCGTATCCGAGCAGGCGCCGAGGTGATAGACGAGCTCGATGCCGGTCCCCGTGCGCGACAGGCGCTCGAAGCGAGCGAGGAAATCACGGCGGTCGTGGTAGTCGCCTATGGTGGCCTCGCGCAGATTCGCGATCTTGCGCCCGTCCGTGAAGTCGTCGACGACGATGAGATCCTCGCGCCCGCGCGCGTTCAGCGCGTGCACGAGATTGCTGCCGATGAAACCGAGGCCGCCGGTGACGACGATCATGCCTCTTCCTCCTTCGGCTCGCCGCGTGCGGCGTCGAGGATGCGCGTCGTCGACAGGCCGTCGTGATACGGCAGCGTGAACACCTGACCGCCGCGACGGAGCACCTCGTCGGCGCCCGCGATGTCGGCAATCCGATAGTCACCGCCCTTGACCAGCACGTCGGGGCCGACCGCGGCGATCAACCGCTGCGGCGTGTCTTCGTCGAAGGGCACGACCCAGTCGACGACGCGCAGGCCGGCCAGCACTTCGAGGCGCTGGGCGAGGGGATTGACGGGGCGCGTCGGTCCCTTCAGGCGACGCACCGAGGCGTCGGTGTTGACGGCGACGATCAGGCGATCGCCGAGCGCGGCCGCGTCCTCGAGATAGCGCACGTGACCCGCGTGCAGGAGATCGAAACAGCCGTTGGTCATCACGATGCGCTCGCCGCGCGCGCGTGCCGCCGCGACTTCGCCGAGCAGGCTCGCCTCGTCCCGCGCCGGGGACTGCCGCCGCGGACAGACGGCGGCGAGCAGTTCGTCGTTGCCGACGACGGCCGTGCCGAGCTTGCCGACGACCAGGCCGGCGGCGACGTTCGCGAGCATCGTCGCGGTCGGAAGATCGCTGCCGGCGGCGAGCGCGCAGGCCACGATCGCGCACACGGTGTCGCCGGCGCCGGTGACGTCGTAGACGTCGCGTGCCCTCGCCTTCAGATGCAGCGGCGCGGCGTCCGCGCGGATCAGCGACATGCCGCGCTCCCCGCGCGTGACGAGCACGGCGCCGAAGTCGTGCGCGCGGCACAGCGCGGCCCCGCGCGCAGCGATGTCCTCGTCGTCATGACAGGCGCCGACGACGGCTTCGAACTCGGTGCTGTTCGGCGTGATCAGAGACGCGCCCGCATAGCGGGCGAAGTCGCGGCTCTTGGGATCGACGATGACGGGCTTGCCGGCGCGACGCGCGAGCGCGATCCACGGCTGCGGATCGCGCAGCGCGCCCTTCGCATAGTCGGACAGCACCATCGCGCCGACGCCGGGCAGCAGGCCGGCCAGATCCGGCGTGACGACGAGCGCCTCGCCGTCCGGCGGCTGTTCGAAATCCAGACGCAGCAGTTGCTGGTGCTGGGCGAGCACGCGCAGCTTGAGGGTGGTGCGCGGCGCGGTGCGCTGGAGCCGCGCCTCGATGCCGGCCCGCGTGCAGCAGGCTTCCAGACTGCCAGCGTCCTCATCGTCGCCGACGAGACCGACGAGGAACGCGCGCGCACCGACCGCGACGGCGTTCGCCGCGACGTTGGCCGCACCACCGGCGCGATCCTCGCTGCCGGCGATGCGCACGACGGGCACCGGGGCTTCGGGGGAAATGCGTGCGGTGCTGCCGCTCCAATAACGGTCGAGCATCACGTCGCCCACGACCATCACGCGGGCGCTGCGCAGGCGTTCGACGTCGGGCTTCATGCGGATGCCATATATATTGAAGATATACTGGAGTCGCTGGCTGTACCGGCAGCCGATGGTTCGCCGCGCCGGGCGCCACTCGTATCGTTCGGGCCGTATCGTTCATCGCGCACTGGCCGCGCAATCGCGGCAGGATTCTAACACATGCCCTTGACGCGACATGCCGAAGCGACGGGACGTCTCGTCGGCCTCTACCTGTTCTCCTGCGCGCTGTCGGTCCATGCCGCGGATGCCCATCGGCCCTCGCCCTTCGTCGCCGTCTACGCAGTCGAGGCCGGGGGCATCGGGGCGGGCCGCATGACGCGCACGCTCTCGATCGCGGCCGATGACGGCTATCGCTTTTCCGCGGTCGTCGAGGCCGAGGGTCTGGTCGCGCTGTTGAAGCCGACGCGCATCGTCGAGGAGAGCATGGGTCGTTGGGTCGACGCGCATCCCGTGAGCACGCGCTACGTGCACACCAAGATTTCGGGCAAGAAGCGCAAGGAAACCGCGATCGACTTCGACTGGACCACCGCGCGCTCGCACGCGACGATCAACGGCACGCCGGTCGAGGCTGCGCTCGAGGCCGGCGAGATCGACAAGCTGAGCTATCAGCTCGCGCTGATGCGCGATCTCGCGGCCGGCGTCACCGCGCTGGAGTATCGCGTGGCCGAGGCCGGCGGCGGCAAGCGCTATCGACTCGAACGGGGCGCCGACGTGCGCGTGCAGGCCGGCGCTGCGAGTTACGACACCGTGCCCGTCACCTATGCGCGCGACGACGGCCGTCGCACCGTCCTGTGGTGCGCACCCGCGCTCGAATACCTGCCGGTGCGCATCGAGTACACCGAGAAGGACGGCAAGGTGACTACGGCGGAGCTCGTGTCCGTCGACGCCGACTGAACGGTCGAGCACCGCCTCTCAGGACTGAAGCTCGTAGCGCAGCTGTTCCGCCTGGGCGCGCGATTCGAACTCGGCGGGATCGCGCAGCAGCGCTTCGAGCTCGCGCAGTGCCTCTTCTTCACGCCCCATGCGCTCCAGCGCGCTCGCGCGATGGAAACGGATGTCGCGATTGCCCGGCGCGAGATCGACGGCCTGTTCGAGAATCTTCAGCGCCTGCTCGTGACGTCCCTGCTCGAGCAGGATCCAGCCGTAAGTGTCGGCGACCTCGGCCCGCCGCGGCGCCAACTCGAAGGCTTTCCGGGCCATGTCGAGCGCGCGGGCGTCACCGGCCTTGCGATAGAGCCAGGCGAGCTCGTTGCGGACCACCGGGCTGTCCGGCGCCTGCGCGAGCACATGCTCGAATTCGGCGATCGCGGCGCCGTCCTCGCCTGCCGCCTGCAAGCGTCCCGCGTGGAGCACGCGGGCCTGCAGATCCTCGGCATGCGTCGCCACCCATTCGGCGAGGCGCCGACGATCCTGTCCCGCGCGCCGTTCGGCGGCATCGAGCTTCAGCATCAGTTCGCGCGTCGGAGTGCGCGCATAGGCCGCGGCATAGGCCGCGACGGCGGCTTTCGCATCATCGTCCTGCAGCGCCAGATCGCCGCGCAGTTCGTCGGCCGCCCCCTCGCCTCCGGGCAGTCGCGCGATAGCCTCGATCAAGGCGCGCGCCTCCTCGGCCTCGCGCTGCTGCAGGGCGAGCCGCGCGAGCGCGACGCGCGCATCGAGGTTGTCGGGAGCCGCGTCGATCATGTCCTCGAGCACGCCGCGCAGCGCCGTCGCATCCCCGCTGCGCGCGACGGCGATTGCGAGCAGGCGGGCGAGCTTGCCGTCGCCGGGGAACCGCCGCGCGAGCGCGCGAGCGATCGGCAACGCGTCTGCGTTCTCGCCGGCCGCGAGCAGGCTCAGGCAATACTCGAGCTGCACACCAGGTGCGAACGGCGCGACGTGCCAGGCCTCGCGCACGAAATCGAGGGCTTCATCGACGTGCCCCGCGTCGCGCGCCTGGCGTGCGAGCAACAGGCGCGGACGCAGCGCATTCGGATTCGCGCGGCGCGCCTGCTGCCACAGCTCGACTGCGCGATCGGATTTCCCGTCGGCGAGCGCGAGCATCGCAAGCCCGTCGAGCGCCGCGGCCTGATCCGGCTGGCGCTCGAGGATCGCGCGATAGCGCGCACGCGCCTCCTCGGGCCTACCGGCGGCGAGATCCAGCCGCGCGAGATTCAGCGCCGCGGCTTCGAAGGCCGGCGCCAGCGCGAGCGCGCGTTCGTAGGCTGCCCGCGCCTCGTCGCGCTGCCCGGCCGTCTCGAGCACGAAGGCGAGCACGTTGTGGGCATAGGGATCGTCGCCGCGACGCGCGACGAGCGCATCGGCCGCGCGACGCGCGGCGTCGACGTCGCGACGACCGAGCTCGGCCGCCACCGTCAGGATGTCCGGCGCCAGCGTGTCGTCGCCCTTCTCGCGCAGACGCGGCACGGCGGCGAGCACCTCGTCGAAGCGGCCGGCCGCGAGCTGCGCGATCGCGAGCTGACGCTCGATCGCGACCGACTCGGGCTCGTGCTCGCGCGCCGCGCGCAGCGCTTTCTCGCCGGCGCCGAGATTGCCGCCGCGCAGGAGCGCACTGCCGAGCAAGGCGAGCATGCGCGGATCCTGGCCGGCCGCGCGATCCAGCGCATCGAGATCGTAGGCCGTCGCATCGAAGCGGCCGCCGGCGAGCTGGGCGGCCTCGAGCATGCGTCGGGCCTGCTGGTCGTCGGGATCGAGCTTGGCGAGCCGTCGCAGCACGTGCTCGGCATTGCCGTACTCGCCGAGCTGGAAGTGGACACTCGCGGCCTGGCGCAGGCTCTCGCGATGCGCGGGCGCGACGGCGAGCACGCGACGCAGGTGATTGAGCGCGGCTTTCGGATCGCGCCGGCCCACGGCGATCATCGCGCGCAGGAACTGCGCGCGCGGCCCGGCCTGGACGGCTTCGGGCAGGCGATCGAGCGTCGCCGCCGCGGCGTCGTGCCGCCGCGCGGCGAGCTCGGCAGCCGCCGTCCCGAGCAGCGCGAGCTCGTCGCTCGGCCGTTCGGCGAGCACCTTCGCATAGGCGCGCAGCGCTTCGTCGTGTCGCCCCTGTGCGAGAGCGAGCTGCCCTTCGAGCCGCCACAGCGGCAAGCCCTCGACCTTGCGCTCGCGTGCATTCGCGAGCGCTCGCTGCGCATCGTCGAGACGCCCGAGCGCGAACTGCGCCCGCACCAGCCCGGCCTGCGCTTCGACCAGATCGGGATCGCGTTCGAGCGCGGCAGCGTAGAACGGCAGCGCCTCCGCATAGGCTTCACGCGCCACCCGCACGTCGCCGCTCAGCAGCTG
>JBFWSI010000068.1:0-10862 GCA_050248455.1 Gammaproteobacteria bacterium
CCGGCGGGCCTATTCGATCGCGTCGAGCCGCCTCGCCGCGCCGGACGAGCTGCACCTGACCGTCGCCGTCGTCGATGGCCGCCATGACGGCCGGCCGCGTCCCGGTTGCACTTCGGGCTTCCTGGCCGCGCGTGCGATCGGCGACGAGGTGCAGTTGAAGCTCGAGCACAATCCGGCGTTCCGCCTACCGCGCTGCGACGACGCGCCGATCGTGATGATCGGTCCGGGCACCGGCGTCGCCCCGTTCCGCGCCTTCCTCGAGGAGCGCGCGGCGCGCGGCGCCCGCGGCAGGAGCTGGCTGTTCTTCGGCGAGCGCACGCAGCGCGAGGATTTCCTCTACCAGCTCGAATGGCAGCGCCATCTGCGTCAGGGCGCGCTGACGCGCCTCGACGTCGCGTTCTCGCGCGACACGGCGCAGAAGCACTACGTGCAGGATCGTCTGCGCGAGCGCGCGCAGGAAGTCCACGCCTGGCTCGAGGAAGGCGCCTACGTCTACGTCTGCGGCGATGCGCAGCGCATGGCGAAGGACGTGCACCAGGCGCTCGTCGACCTGGTCGCGCGCAGCAGCGGACGCGATGCGGACGCGGCCGAGGACTATCTGTTCGAGCTCAAGCGGCACGGCCGCTACCGGCGCGACGTGTACTGAGTCATGAGCGAGCCGCCGACCCCGTCCGCCGTCGAAGGCATCAAGGCGCGCAGCCGCCAGCTGCGCGGCACGATCCTCGAAGGGCTGGCCGATCCGCTGACCGGCGCGATCAGCGAGGACGACACGCAGCTGATCAAGTTCCACGGCAGCTACCAGCAGGACGATCGCGATCTGCGCAACGAGCGCCGCGAGCAGCGCCTCGAGCCCGCCTACCAGTTCATGGTGCGCGCGCGCGTGCCGGGCGGCATCTGCACGTCGGCACAGTGGCTCGCGTTCGACGAGATCGCGCGCACCTACGCCAACGGCACGCTGCGGCTGACGACGCGCCAGGCCTTCCAGCTCCACGGCGTGCTGAAGCGCAATCTGAAGCCGACGATCGCCGCGATCAACCGCTCGCTGCTCGACACGCTCGCCGCCTGCGGCGACGTCAACCGCAACGCGATGTGCGCAGTGCTGCCGTTCGAGCGCAGCGTGCACGCGCAGGCCGTCGATCTGACGCGCCGGCTCAGCGCGCACCTGCTGCCGCGCACGGGCGCCTATCACGAAATCTGGCTCGACGGCGCGAAGCTCATCGACACGCAGCAGGACGAGGAGCCGATCTACGGCCGCGTCTACCTGCCGCGCAAGTTCAAGCTCGCCGTCGCGGTGCCGCCCGACAACGACGTCGACGCGTGGTCGCAGGATCTCGCCTTCGTCGCCGTCGCCGCGCACGGCCACATCGTCGGCTACAACGTGCTTGCCGGCGGCGGCATGGGCATGACGCACGGCGATCTCGCGACCTGGCCGCGCGTCGCGGACACGCTCGGCTACATCCCGGCCGAGGCCGCGATCGCCGTCGCCGAGGCCGTCGTCACCACCCAGCGCGATCATGGCGATCGCTCGAACCGCAAGCACGCGCGCCTCAAGTACACGATCGAGGACATGGGGCTCGAGGCCTTCCGCGCCGAAGTCGAGCGGCGCGCCAAGATCGGTTTCGCGCCCGCGCGCGAAGTGGCGATCCGCGACAACGCCGATCCGCTGGGCTGGCGCAGCGACGACGCCGGCGTCCATCACTACGGGCTCTACGTGCCCAGCGGCCGCGTCGTCGACGCCGGCGACTCGCGCGCGCTGTCCGGCCTGCGCGAAATCGCGCGGCGCGAGCTCGTCGAGTTCCGACTCACCGGCAACCAGAACCTGATGCTCGCCGAGGTCGCGGCGGACCGCCGCGACGAGCTGGCGGCGCTGCTCGCGGAGTACGGGCTGTCGGCGCCGGTCTCGCGCCTGCGCCAGCTCGCGCTCGCCTGCGTCGGCTTCCCGACCTGCGGGCTCGCGATGGCGGAGAGCGAGCGCTATGCGCCGGACTTCCTCGCGCGCGTCGAGGCGCTGGTCGCGAAGCACGCGCTCGGCGACGCGCCGATCGGGATCCGGATCACGGGCTGCCCGAACGGCTGCGCGCGGCCTTATCTCGGCGAGATCGCGCTGGTCGGCAAGGCGCCCGGCCGCTACAACCTCTACGTCGGCGGCACGCCGGACGGCCGGCAGCTGACGGTGCCCTTGCGCGACAACCTCACCGAGGCCGAGATCCTGGAGACGCTGGACGCGCTGTTCGCGCGCTACGCCGCCGAGCGCGGCGAGGCCGAGCCCTTCGGCGTGTTCGTGCGGCGCGCCGGCATCGTGCCCGCGATCGCGAGCGGCCGCGAGTTCGCGGCCGAGGTCGCGCGCCTGACCGCGGCCTGAGCGGAGATCATGCTCGACGCGTCCTTCCTGCCGCTGTTCGTCGATCTGCGCGGCAAACCCTGTCTCGTCGTCGGCGGCGGCACGGTCGCCGCGCGCAAGATCGACGCGCTGCTGACCGTCGGTGCCGAGGTCGAGGTCGTCGCGCCTGCGCTGATCGCGCCGCTCGCCGCGCTGGTCGCCGCGGATCGCCTCCGTCACTGCGCGCGCGAGTTCGTCGATACCGACGTCGACGGTCGCGTGCTCGTCATCGCCGCGACCGGCGCGCGCGCGATCAATGCGCGCGTCGCCGCCGCCGCGAACGCGGCCGGCCGCCTCGTCAACGTCGTCGACGACCCCGAGCTGAGCGGCGCGATCTTTCCGTCGATCGTCCGTCGCGGCGAGCTGACGGTCGCGGTGTCGACCGGCGGCGCGGCGCCCGTGCTCGCGCGCCTGGTGCGCGCCCGCATCGAAGCGCTGCTGTCGCATTCGCTGGGCGATCTCGCCGCCCTCGCCGGCCGCTGGCGCGCGCGCGTGGCGCGTCGTCTCGCCAGCGGCGGCGCGCGCCGCCGGCTGTGGGAGCGCGTGTTCGAGCCGCGCTCGCCGGTGCTGCGCGCGCTCGAGGCGGGTGATGTGCAGGGCGCCGAGCGGGCGATGGCCGCGGCGCTTGCGGGCGAAGGCCCGATGCACGCGGGCAGCGTCGCGCTGGTCGGCGCCGGACCCGGCGATCCCTCGCTGCTGACCTTGCGCGCGGTGCGCGCGCTGCAGGAGGCGGACGTCATCCTGCACGATCGCCTGGTGCATCCCGACGTGCTCGATCTCGCGCGCCGCGACGCGCGGCACGAGGACGTCGGCAAGCTGAGCGGCGGCGATCACGCCGCGGCCCAGGACGCGATCAACGCGCGCCTCGTCGAGCTCGCGCGCCGGGGCCTGCGCGTCGTGCGGCTCAAGGGCGGCGATCCCTTCATCTTCGGGCGCGGCGCGGAAGAGCTCGATGCGCTGCGCGCGCACGGCATCGCCTACGAGATCGTGCCCGGCATCACCGCCGCGCTCGGCTGCGCCGCCTACGCCGGCGTGCCGCTGACCAAGCGCGCGGTCGCGCAGCAGGTGACGCTGGTGACGGCGCACTGCGCGAAGTCGATCGACAGGCTGGCCTGGCCGCTGCTCGCGCAGGCGGGCCACACCGTCGTCTTCTACATGGGCGTCGGGCAGGCAGCGTTGATCGAAGCGCGACTGCGCGAGTTCGGCCGTGCGAGCGCGACGCCGGTCGCGATCGTCGAGCGCGGCACGACCGCCGAGCAGCGCGTCACGCACACCACGCTCGCCGCGCTGGCCGCGACGGTGGCGCGCGAGCGGGTGCAGGCACCGGCCCTCATCGTCGTCGGCGAGGTCGCCGCGGCCGCGGACTGCCATCCGTGGTTCGCGCCCGCTGCCGCCGGCGCGGACGGCGATCTGAGCGCTGCCGCCTGAACGACACGAGCGAGCCCTGCAGCGTCGTCCGAGCCTTTCCCACGCGACTCCGCGCCTTCCCGTCCCCGGCGCGACGCCGAACCGACGCGACGACCTGCATCGGCGCGCTAGAATGCCTGCGCCCTTTTCCGAGCGGATGTCGTGATGCGCGGTGCCCTCCTGTCCGGTTTCGTCCTCTGGCTCCTGTGCGCATACGCGAACGCGGCGTCCCCGACTCCGCGCGTGGAATTCTTCAATCCCAGCGGCAGCGTCAAGGCTGTCCGCCAGGTGCAGGTGCGTTTCAGCGAGGCGATGGTGTCCTTCGGCGATCCGCGCGCGCCGACACCGTTCACCATCGACTGCCCCGTCGGCGGCCGCTCGCGCTGGGTCGACACGCGCAACTGGGTCCACGATTTCGACGCCGACCTGCCGGGCGGGATCGCCTGCCGCTTCACGCTGAAGCCCGGCCTGCGCAGCGCGGCCGGCGCGCCGCTGGCCGGCGAACGCCGTTTCGAGTTCGACACCGGCGGGCCGACGATCGTCGCGAGCGAGCCCTGGGAGGGCGCGCAGATCGACGAAGAGCAGGTCTTCCTGCTCGGCCTCGACGCGGCGGCGACGCGCGCGAGCCTCGAAGCCGGCGTGCACTGTCGCGTCGACGGCATCAACGAGGCGATCGGCGTCGAAGTGCTGGACGGCGACGCGCGCCGCGCCGCGCTGGACGCGAACCCCTGGTTCCTGCGGCGCTATGCGTCGAGCGTGCTCAAAGGGCGTTACGAACGGGAGATGGTCGCACGCACGCCGGACGAGGAAGCGGCCGTGCGCGCCCGCTACGCGGCGCTGACCGACGCTCCCGACAGTCCGATCGTCGCCCTGCGCTGCCGGCAGCGCCTGCCGAACGCGGCGAAGATGTGGCTGGACTGGGGGCCGGGCCTCGCGACGGCGCAGGGGCTCGTCGGCACCGAGTCGCTGGCCTATGCCTTCGAGGTGCGACCGGCGTTTCGCGCGAGCTTCGGCTGCGAGCGCGTGAACCGCGGCGCGCAGTGCATGCCGGCGCTCGGCATGCGCCTGTCGTTCTCGGCGCCCGTCGCGCGCGCGACGCTGGCGAAGATCACCGTGACCGACGCCGCCGGCCGCGCCTATCCCGTCGAGGTCGACGGCAGCGACGGCGATGCGAGCGCACAGGGTCTGCGCATCGCGGGTCCGCTGCCGGCACGGACCCGTTTCAAGCTCGCGCTGCCGCCCGATCTGGTCGACGACGCCGGGCGCGCGCTCGCCAACGCCGAGCGTTTCCCGCTCGAGGTCGCGACCGACGAGGATCCGCCGCTCGCGAAGTTCGCGGCGAGCTTCGGCATCGTCGAGCTCGCCGGCGACGCGACGCTGCCGGTGACGGTGCGCAATCTCGAGCCGAACATCCTGCGCCGGCCGCCCTCGCCGGCGCAGAAGATCGAGCCGACGGTCGGCGGCTTCGTGCGCGATCTGGCCGCGCGCGCGCTCGATCTCGATCGGCACGCCGACGACGCACCGCTCGCCGTCGCCTCGATACGCGGGCGCGTGCTGAAACTCGACGCGGCCGACACCGCCGAGCTCGGCCGCTGGTTCGACGCGGTCGAGCGCGCCGGCCGCGACGAGTACGCGTGGGACGAGGCGCAGAGCGAATACGTGGCGACGCAGCGCGCGGGCAGCGTCGAAGTGCTGCAGAAGGCGCGCGAGGCGCGCCTGCTCGAAGTGCCGCGCGCCGCACCGGCGAAGGCTTTCGAAGTGATCGGCATCCCGCTGCGCGAGCCCGGCTTCTACGTCGTCGAGCTCGCGAGCCCGCGGCTCGGCGAATCGCTGTTCGGCAAGCCCGGCACCTACTTCGTGCAGTCGCTCGCGCTGGTGACGAACCTCGGCGTGCACCTGAAGCTCGGGCGTGAATCCTCGCTGGTATGGGTCACGGCGCTGGACACCGGCAAACCCGTCGCCGGCGCGCAGGTGACGATCAAGGACTGCGCGGGCAATACGCACTGGAGCGGCACCAGCGATGACGCCGGGATCGCGGCCGTCGAAGTCGCGCTGCCCGAGGCCTCGGTGCGGCCGGCCTGCGCGTGGAGCTCGCGCGGCCTCGTCGCCATCGCTCGGCTCGGCGCGGATACGGGCTTCGTGTCCTCCGACTGGCAGAACGGCATCGCGACCTGGCAGTTCGGCCTGCCGGCGCCGGCGAATCCCGTGCCGCGCCTGGTCAGCACCGTCTTCGATCGAACCTTGTTCCGCGTCGGCGAGATGGTGCACATGAAGCACCTGATGCGCGAGCACACGACGCAGGGCTTCGTGCAGTGGTCGCCGGCGACGACGCGGCTGCGCGTGCGCCACGAAGGCAGCGGCGACGAATTCCCGCTGAGCCTCGATCCCGCGGCGGCGACGGGCAGCGCGACCTCGAGCTGGCGCATCCCGGCAAGCGCCAAGCTCGGCAGCTACGTGGTCGAGCTCGTCGATGGTGAACGCTGGCTGCCGGCCGGCAGCTTCCGCGTCGAGAGCTTCCGCGTGCCGCTGCTGCGCGCCGAGCTGCAGCCGCGCGATTTGCCGCTGGTGCGGGCGAAATCGCTCGCGCTCGATCTGCAGGTGAACTATCTCGCCGGCGGCCCGGCCGCCGAGCTGCCCGTCAACCTGCGCGGCGTCGTCGAAGCGCGCGCGGTGTCCTTCGCCGACTATCCCGAGTTCAGCTTCATGACCGGCAACGTCGAGGAAGGCAGTGCGACGAACGTCGAGCAGCCGTGGAACGCGGCCGAAGCCGACGAGTCGCGCACCGAGCCGCTGGGCACGCAGCGCGTCGTGCTCGACGGTGCGGGCGGCGCACGTCTCGGCCTCGATCTGCCGGACAGCGATCGGCCGCGCACGCTGGTCGCCGATCTCGAGTATCCCGATCCGAACGGCGAGACCCTGACGGCCGCGACGCGCGTGCCGCTGTGGCCTTCGCGCATCGTGCTCGGTTTGAAGCCCGAAGGCTGGGCGCTGAGCCGCCAGGATCTCGCCTTCAAGGTCGTCGCCCTCGATCTCGACGGCAAGCCGCGCGCGGACGTCGACGTCAGCGTCGATCTGCTCCAGCGCAACACTTATTCGCATCGCAAGCGGCTGGTCGGCGGTTTCTATGCCTACGAGCACCGCACGGAAGTGAAGAAGCTCGGCGCAGTCTGCAGCGGACGCACGGATGCGCAGGGCCTGCTCCTGTGCCACGGCAAGTCGCCGGCTTCCGGCAACCTGATCCTCGTCGCGCACGCGACGGACGCCGAGGGCCATGCGAGCCATACGCACCGCGACGTGTGGGTCGCCGGCGACGACGACTGGTGGTATGCGGTCGGCGATCACGACCGCATGGATCTGATCCCGGAGCGCAAGCGCTACGAGCCCGGCGAGACCGCGCGCCTGCAGGTGCGCATGCCTTTCCGCGCGGCGCAGGCGCTGGTGACGATCGAGCGCGAAGGCATCGTCGATGCCTTCGTGACCGCGCTGTCGGGCAAGTCGCCGGTGGTCGAGATCCCCTTGCACGGCGAGCACGCGCCGAACGTGTTCGTGTCCGTGCTCGCGGTCCGCGGCCGCGAGCAAACCGTGCAGCCGACCGCGCTCGTCGATCTCGGGCGACCCGCGTACAAGCTCGGCATGACCGAGCTGAAGGTCGGCTGGCGCACGCACGAGCTCAGCGTGAAGGTGCAGCCCGAGCAGCCGGTATACCGAGTGCGCGAGGAAGCGAAGATCGACGTCGAGGTCGCACGCGCCGACGGCAAGCCGCTGGGCGCCGACGCCGAGATCGCGCTCGCGGCGGTCGACGAAGGCCTGCTCGAGCTGCGCGCGAACGACAGCTGGGATCTGCTCGCGGCGATGATGGGCCAGCGCGGCATCGAAGTGCAGACGGCGACGGCGCAGATGCAGGTCGTCGGTCGCCGTCACTATGGGCGCAAGGCCGTTGCGCCGGGCGGCGGCGGCGGCAGCAGCAGCGCGAGCCGCACGCTGTTCGACACGCTGCTCGTCTGGCAGCCGCGCGTGAAGCTCGATGCGCAGGGCCGCGCGCGCGTCACCGTGCCGCTCAACGATTCGTTGACGGGCTTCCGCATCGCCGCCGTCGCGACGGCCGGCGCCGGCCACTTCGGCGCCGGCACGGCGACGATCCGCACGACGCAGGATCTGATGCTGTTCTCCGGCCTGCCGCCGGTGGTGCGCGCGGGCGACCGCTACCGCGCCGCCTTCACCGTGCGCAATGCCGGCGACCAGCCGCTGACGGCGACCGTCGCGGCCGAGCTCGCGACGGCCGACGGCGCTCAGTTGCCGACGCTCGCGCCGCACACGCTCGAGCTTGCACCGGCCGAATCACGCGAGATCGCGTGGGAGCTGGCGGCGCCGGGCGCGGGCGACGACCTGCGTTGGCAGGTGACGGCGAGCAACGGCGACGAGGCACGCGCCGATCGACTCGAGGTCACGCAGCGCGTGATCGCGGCGCTGCCGGTGCGCACCGTGCAGGCGACCTTGACACAGCTGCGCGGGCCGCTCGAACTGCCGATCGAGCGGCCCGCCGCGGCCGTCGACGGCGGCGGCATCGCGGTGAAGCTCGACGCGAACCTCGCCGCCGGCCTCGACGGCGTCATGCGCTACATGCGCGAGTATCCGTATCGCTGTCTCGAACAGCGCGTGTCGCGCGCGATCGTGCTCGGCGACGACGAGGCGTGGTCGGCGCTGATGGACGAGCTGCCCGGCTATCTCGACGGCGACGGCCTCGCGAAATACTTCCCGACGCCGGGGACCGGCAGCGAGGTGCTGTCGACCTACCTGCTCGCGATCGCCGCGGCCGACGACCGCCCCATCCCGGACGCCACGCGCGAACGCCTGCGGCAGGGCCTCGTGAACTTCGTCGAAGGCCGCCTCGATCGCAGCTCACCGCTCGCGACCGCCGATCTCGCCCTGCGCAAGCTCGCTGCGATCGAGGCCCTGAGCCGCTACCCCGACGGCGTGCAGACGGGCTGGCTCGACAGCCTGGATCTCGAACCCAAGCTGTGGCCGAGCTCGGCGGTGATCGACTGGATCGATCTGCTGCAACGGCTTGCCGACTACCCCGCGCGCGACGCGCGACTGACCGAGGCGCTGGGCATCCTGCGCGCGCGGCTCGATCTGCAGGGCACGCGGCTCGGCTTCTCGGCCGAGGACAGCGATGCGCTGTGGTGGCTGATGCTGTCCGCCGACGTCAACGCGAACCGCGCCCTGCTCGCCGTGCTCGAGCGCGAAGACTGGGCGGAAGACGTGCCGCGCCTCGTCACCGGCAGCCTGCAGCGCCAGCGCGAAGGCCACTGGGACACGACGACGGCGAATGCCTGGGGCATGGTCGCGATGCGCGCCTTCGCGCGCCGCTACGAAGCCGCGGCCGTCGAAGGCCGCACGCAGGCCGCGCTCGCGAGCGAGCAGTGGACGACCGACTGGGCGACCGCCACGCCGCACGAGCATCTTTTCGCCTGGCCGCGGGGGCCGGCCTCGCTGAGCGTCACGCACGAAGGGGCCGGCGCGCCGTGGTTGAGCGTACAGAGCCGCGCGGCGATTCCGCTGCGCGCCCCGCTCTTCGCCGGTTACGCGATCGCACGCACCGTGACGCCGGTGCAGCAGCGCACGCCGGGGATCTGGCAGCGCGGTGACGTCTACCGCGTGCGCCTCGAGCTCGACGCGCAGGCGGACATGACCTGGGTCGTCGTCGAGGATCCGCTGCCGGCCGGTGCCACCGCGCTCGGCGGCGGTCTCGGTCGCGGCAGCGATGCGCAAGGGGCCGCAACGACCGGCAGCGAGGTCGTGCCGGTGTTCGAGGAGCGCCGTCAGGACGTCTTCCGCGCCTACTACGACTACGTGCCGAAGGGCGGCTTCACGCTCGAATACAGCGTGCGCCTCAACAACGCCGGCGAGCTGCAGCTGCCGCCGACGCGCATCGAGGCGATGTATGCGCCTGAGATGTTCGGCGAGCTGCCGAACGCGACGATGAGCGTGCGCCCGTGATACGCCGCGCGCTGCTCGCGTGCGCGGCGCTCGTCGTCGGCTTCGTGCTTGTAGCAAGCGTCGCGCGCAATCCTGCGATCGCGGTGCCGGACTTCGTGGATGTGCAGGCCGCACATCCGGCCAGCGAATCGCGGCTGCTCGATCGCCACGGCCGGCTGCTGCACGAGCGGCGCACCGATCCGAGCCGGCGCCGCGGCCAATGGGTGGCGTTGGACGCGATCTCGCTGCGGCTGCGCGACACCGTCGTCGCCTTCGAAGACCGGCGTTTCTTTCGCCATCACGGCGTCGACTGGCGGGCCGTCGCCGCCGCGCTGCTCGACGGCCTGCGCGGGCATCCGCGCGGCGCGAGCACGATCACGATGCAGGTCGCGGCCCAGCTCGATCCGACGCTGCGTGCGAGCGCGCGCCGCAGCTGGCTGCAGAAGTGGCGCCAGATGCAGGCCGCGCGTGCGCTCGAGCATCGCTGGACGAAGGCGCAGATCCTCGAGGCCTATCTCAATCTCGCGAGCTATCGCGGCGAGATCGCGGGTGTCGACGCTGCCGCGCGCGCGCTGTTCGGCAAGGCACCGGTGGCGCTCGATGCCGACGAGGCGCGCCTGCTCGCGGTGTCGCTGCGCAGCCCGAACGGCGATCCGGCCCGGCTCGCCGCGCGCGCCTGCCGGCTCGCAATGCCGGCGAAGGATTGCAGCGGCCTCGCGCGTCTCGCCGTCGCCCGGCTCGGCGGTGCGCCGAGGCTGCAGCCCGCGGCGAGCCTCGCACCGCAGGTCGCGCAGCGCCTGCTGCGCCGAGGCGAAGCGACGCGCACGACGACGCTGGACGCCCGCCTGCAGCAGCTCGCGCTCGACGGTCTCGCGCGCCAGTTGCAGCAGCTCGCGCCGCGCAACGTCCACGACGGCGCCGTGCTCGCGGTCGACAACGCGACGGGCGAGGTGCTCGTCTACGTCGGCAACGGCGGCGCGCTGTCGTCGGCGCGCCACGTCGACGGCGTGCGCGCGCCGCGCCAGGCGGGGTCGACGCTGAAGCCCTTCCTCTATGCGCTCGCCCTCGAGCAGCGGCTGCTGACGGCCGCCTCGCT
>JBFWSI010000069.1:0-10853 GCA_050248455.1 Gammaproteobacteria bacterium
AACTCCGGCGTAGTTTGACGTGGGATCGTGGACTAGAGCTGGCGAAGCATCGCGAGATAGAGATGGCGACGGAGCTGAAGATTTACTTCAGCGATCCGTACAGTCCTTGGCAACGCGGCAGCAACGAGAACACGAATGGCTTGCTCCGGCAGTACTTCCCGAAGGGGACAAACTTGTCGGTGCATTCTCAGGCGCACTTGAACAAGGTGGCGAAACTCCTCAACGAGCGTCCGCGCAAGACCCTGGGCTTCAGGACACCCGCTGAGAAACTGGCCGAATTGTTGCCATGACCGGTTGAAACCGCCCTCCGTGTTCTCCGTGGCTAAATTCATCTGTGCCAGTCGAAGGCACGGAGTAGCAGGGCTCGCGAAGACATGAACATCGATTTCGACGACGGAGAGTCGGGATTCTGGGAGGCGCGCACGCTCTACGCGATGGCGACGCATTACGTCGTGAAGTCGCCGCAGGAGGGTGACGAGGCGCTGCTCGATTTCCTCAAGGACGCGGCGCTGTCGCACATGAACCGCATCGAGTACGCGAAGCTGCGCGAGGAAGTCGGGATCAGCGAGCCGGAGTGGCCGACGTGGTCGCTGGTCAACAACTTCTGGCGCCGCACGCTGGGCCCGTCGCGGCTCGAAGAGGATTTGAGCCAGCAGCGCAGCGCGGCGCTGGAACGGGCCGATCGCGCCGAGCGCTCGGCCTTCGAGGCGCTGGCCGAGACGGCGCGCATCGGGCGCGATCGCGATCAGCTGAAGGCCGAGGTCGAGCGGCTGCGCAAGGAAGTCGCGCGGCTCGAGGAAGATTTGACCGGCGTCGGCCATCGCGAGCCGGGCGACTGAGGCGCCCGTCCGCGGCCGCGCCGCGCGGCACCGACGATCGATGACGACACCGCCGGATCCGATCGAGGCCGAGGCCCGGCGCGCGCTCACCGCGTGGCGGCTCGACGACGCCCGCCTCACGCCGCTCGCGGGCGGCCTCATCAACGCGACTTTCCGCATCGATGCCGCCGGCGGGCGCCGCGCCGTGCTGCAGCGGTTGCACCCGGTGTTCGATCCCGCCGTCAATCTCAATCTCGAGCGCGTCACCGAGGTACTCGCGGCGCAGGGCCTGGTCACGCCGCGCCTGCTGCGTACGGCCGACGCGCGTGCGTGGGTCACGCTGGAGGATCGCCACTGGCGGTTGCTGAGCTTCGTCGACGGCACGAGCGCCGAGGCCGTCGACTCGCCGGCGCGCGCGCAGGCCGCCGGCGCCCTGCTCGGGCGTTTCCATCTCGCGCTCGCGACCTTCGTCGACGCGCTGCCCTGTGTGCGTCCGCCCGTGCATGAGCCCGATCGGCATTTCGCGGCGCTCGCCGCGGCGCGAGCGCGGCACCCGACGCATCGTCTCGCCGCCGAGGTCGCGCCGATCGCCGAGGACATCGCCGGGCTGTATGCCACGCTGCCGACGATCCCCGTCGAGCCGCTGCGTCTCGTGCACGGCGATCCGAAGATCTCGAACCTGCTGTTCGCGCCGGACGGCACGGGCCGCTGCCTGCTCGATCTCGATACGCTGGCGCGCGCCCCGCTCGCCTACGAGCTCGGCGACGCCTTCCGTTCCTGGTGCAACCCGGGCGCCGAGGATGCGGCCGCATCGAGCTTCGCGGCCGCGCTGTTCGAAGCCGCGCTGGGCGGCTACGCGACGGCGGGCCGCCGCTTCATGACGGCGGAGGAGCGGGCCGCGGTCGTGCCGGCGACGGTGGCGATCACGCTGGAGCTCAGCGCGCGTTTCGCCACGGACGCGCTCGAAGAGCGCTATTTCGGCTGGACGCCGGCGCGCTGGCCGGCACGCGGCGAGCACAACCTCGCGCGCGCCCGCAACCAGCTCGCGGCCGCGCGCGATCTGCTCACGCAGCGCAGGGCGCTCGAAGCGCTGGCGCGCCGGCTGCTCGGTTGAGCGCCCGCATCGCCGTTCACGTCATGCTCCTTCCTGGCTACAGGGCCGCCTTCTCGTAGCCCTGTCTATTGATCACAATTTTTCATACATCTTGAGGGTGAGCAGATGGGCGTCGACTCGCTCGGCGAGGCGGCACCATCCCACCCACAGCACCTGCCAGCCTGGTCGGCCGTTGCGTTGCTTATCGATCCATCCGCCCAGCTTTGCCAGTGCACGACACGCCCACGCTGCATCCGGCGCCTGCGCCGGGGGCGCTTGCTGGTGCACACTCATGTACAGCACCCGCCACTCGGTCGCGCTCAGCATCTCGTCGCAGGCTCGCGCCTTTAACGCCTCTACCCCCGGACACGCCAGCGGTGGACTCACGTTCTCTCGTAACTGCAACAGACGCGTCGCGATGAACGCCAGCATCACCACCGCCCGTTCCAGATTCACCGCCGAGCGCGCACGCAAGTGCTTTTCCACCCCAGTCCCCGACTTCCACGCCTTGTGGAATTCCTCGATGCGCCAGCGCCGGCTGTACATCCACAGCACCCGCAACGCGTCCTCTCGCGTACCTGCGGCCTCGCTCGTCAACAACAGCCAGCACAAGGCCTCAACGTCTGCAGGGGCCTCGACCTCCTGCGCCAACAGCGCCTGGCATCGCACCTCGCCGCCCGTCTTTCCCAGCCGACCACCACAGCTCAACACCACTGACTGCGCGCGCACCGTCAGCCGCGCGCACCGCGCCGCCCGGCCGCCCCGTTGCGGCACCTCGACCTCATAGCTGCCCAACTCCGGCGCCGCCGCCAAGGTCTGCCACAGCTTCTTCTCTTCCCCGCTCAGCGAACGCTCCTGCGATGCCCGCACCACATACCGACCGCCCACCGACTGCTGCCACTGCAGGTAGGCGTTGATGTCCGCTTCCCGGTCGCACACCGATATCGTCCGCGCACTCAAGCCCTCCCCCAGCCGGCCGCGCACTGCTTCCCCTGCCCGCTGCCACTTGAAACTCTCTTTCTCCTCGTACGCCCGGTCGTGGCGCTGGTGCTTCTGGCCATGGACCGCTTTCGCACGCACCCACCGCCGCTGCTCCAACAGCCCTATCGTCGTTCCCTGTCTTCCCTCCAGCAGCATCACGCTGTGCACGATGTAGCCTTGATGCACCGCCTCCGCACGGCTTCCCGTCGGCCCCAACTCCTCTTTCACACTGTGTCGGTAGGCCAACGACGTGCTGTCTTCCACCGCCAGCAACAACTCGCAGCCCTCGGCGCGCTTCACCGTCGCGGCATACCCGCCCGCCGCAATCGCCTCCGGCTTCACCGCCGGGTTGCGCAATAACCGGTACAGCCCTTCCTCCGCTGCCTCGTCTCCTGCGCACGACTTCAACAACGATTCCCCCGCATGACGCGCCAATGACCCTGCCACTCGCACCAGGCGCGCCGTACGGCGCGCGTCCCCCAACTCGCTGCCCCCGAACGTCTCTAACGCCCACCTCTCCACATCGCTCGTCACCCACATCCCTCGCCCCTCCCTACACTTACACGGGACGATCCGATCCACAGGCCCAGGCAAAGTTCCTCGAACCTTCACTCGCAAAAAAACAATGTGTAGGAAAGACAGCTCGTAGCCCGGGTGCAGCGAAGCGGAACCCGGGATCGGGCGCCGGTTCTGGCATCTGCACCCGACGACCGTCGAACCCCGGATTCGCTGCGCTGATCCGGGCTGCGAAGATCGCATCCGGGATCTTCGACGAACTTATTCGCATAGAATGCCCGCAGCAGTCACGGCGTCCGCCGTGTCGTCACGGAGGTCGGAATGGAACTGAGCGGTATGTTGATCCTCGGGTTCGTCGCGCTGATCGCCGTCACGATCTACAAGGGGGCGAAGATGGTCCCGCAGGGCTATGAATGGACCGTCGAGCGCTTCGGGCGCTACCGCGCGACGCTCCGGCCGGGGCTCGGCATCATCATCCCGTACATCGACAACGTCGGGCGCCGCATCAACATGATGGAACAGGTGCTCGAGGTCCCGTCGCAGGAAGTGATCACGCGTGACAACGCGGTGATCAAGGTCGACGGCGTCGTCTTCTACCAGGTGCTGGACGCGGTGCGCGCGGCCTACGAGGTCAACAACCTCGAATATGCGATCCTGAACCTGACGATGACCAATATCCGTACCGTGCTCGGCTCGATGGATCTCGACGAATCGCTGTCGAAACGCGACGTGATCAACTCGCGGCTGCTCGCGGTCGTCGACGAGGCCACGCATCCGTGGGGCATCAAGGTCACGCGCATCGAGATCAAGGACATCACGCCGCCGATGGATCTCGTCGATTCGATGGCGCGCCAGATGAAGGCCGAGCGCGAGAAGCGCGCCGCGATCCTCGAGGCCGAAGGCCTGCGCCAGGCGGCGATCCTCAAGGCCGAGGGCGAGAAGCAGGCGACGGTGCTCGAAGCCGAGGGCCGGCGCGAAGCCTCGTTCAAGGACGCCGAGGCGCGCGAGCGTCTCGCCGAGGCCGAGGCCAAGGCGACGCAGATGGTGTCGGATGCGATCGGCACCGGCAGCGTGCAGGCGGTCAATTATTTCGTCGCGCTGAAGTATGTCGAGGCGCTGCAGAGCATCGGCACGGCGCCGAACCAGAAGCTCGTGTTCCTGCCGCTCGACAGCGCGGGCGTGCTCGGCGCGATCGGCGGCATCACCGAGCTCGCGAAGGACGCGCTCGCCCTGCAGCAGCGCAAGGCGCCGTGATGGCGCTGCTGACGAACCTCGAGCCCTGGCATTGGCTGCTCGCGGCGATCGCGCTATTGATCGCGGAAGCGCTGCTGCCGGGCAGCTTCCTGCTGTGGTTCGGCGTCGGCGCCGCGGTGACCGGCGCGCTCCTGTGGCTGGTCGACCTGTCGTGGCAGCTGCAGTGGCTGATCTTCGCGCTGGTATCGATCGCGAGCATCGTGCTCGTGCGACGCTACCGCGAGCGACACCCGGAGGAAACCAGCCACCCGACGCTGAACCAGCGCGGCCGGCAATACGTCGGCCGCCGCTACACGCTCGCCGAGCCGATCGTCGACGGCTACGGCAAGCTGCACGTCGACGACACCGCGTGGAAGGTCAGCGGCGAGGATGCTCCGGCCGGCACGCACGTGCGCGTGGTCGGCGTGGAAGGAACGGTGCTGAAGGTCGAGCGGATTTAGTTTGCGGGTGGGCCGCGTTTCGTCGCCCGGGACAGGTCATCACGCTTTGACATGCCGTTCAATCTATATGGCTGAGCGTAAATACGCTCCAGTGCGTGTCGATTACCGTCATTCCCGCGCAGGCGGGAATCCACGCCTGATGAGGAGGTCTCCGCCGGGCGATCTTTATTGGACGCCGGGGGAGTGCGTGGATGCCCGCTGGCGCGGGCATGACGTGGGAGATTGCTACACGGGCATACGCTATCGAGCAGCCAGTGGAGTGTATTTACGCTCAGCTATATGGCCACGGAGAACACGGAGGAAGAGAGGGATTGACGGGAAGCCTCTCCAATGCCCGCGCCGAGAGTGGCGCGCGCATTACGGAGGCATGGTCCTAATCCAATTCTTCCTCCGTGTTCTCCGTGGCTAAATTAATCAGCGTGCAAGCACGGGAAAGATCCCAGGCTACGACGGTTTTTCGTGTGACGAGGAGGGGAGCATGGATTTGGGTCTAAAAAGCAAAGGCGTGATCGTCACCGGCGCGAGCAGGGGGATAGGGCGCGCGATCGCGCTCGAATTCGCGCGCGAAGGGGCCGATGTCGCCATCTGCGCACGGGGTGCCGATGCGCTCGAGGATACGCGCAAGGCCTGCGCGGCGCTCGGCGTGAAGGTGCATGCGGCGACTTGCGACGTCGGCAAGGCCGAGGCGCTGAACGCTTTCCTCACCGGCGCGAAAGCCGCGCTGGGTCGCGTCGACGTGCTCGTCAACAATCCGTCCGGCTTCGGCGTCACCGACGACGAGGCCGGCTGGGCGGCGAGCTTCGACGTCGACATCATGGCGGCGGTGCGGGCGACCTGGGCCGTCACGCCATGGATGGAGCAGCAGGGCGGCGGCGCGGTGATCAACATCAGCTCGATCTCCGGTCTCGAGGCCAGCCTGCCGGGGGTCGCCGCCTATGCCGCGGCCAAGGCGGCGCTGATCAGTCATTCGAAGAGCATGGCGATGGAGCTCGCGCCCAAGGGCATCCGCGTCAACTGCGTCGCGCCCGGCTCGATCGATTTTCCCGACGGCTTCTGGGACAACGTCCACAAGACCAACAAGCCGTTCTACGACATGGTCGTCTCGAGCATTCCGTTCGGCCGCATGGGTCGGCCCGAGGAAATCGCCCACGCAGTGCTGTTCCTCGCTTCTGCCAAGGCGAGCTGGGTGTCCGGCGTGATGCTCCCGGTCGACGGCGTGCAGCACAAGAGCAATCTCTGAGCCCGGCGCGCGAGGGAACGCATGCGAGTCTTCGTCACCGGCGCGACCGGCTTCATCGGTCGCGCCCTCGTGCGTGCGCTGCGGGCGCAGGGCTGGGAAGTCACCGCGCTCGTGCGCGATCCCGACAGTGCGCAGGCGCGCGAGCTGTCGACGCTGGGCGCGACGCTCGCGCGCGGCGACGTCACGCAGCGCGAGTCGATGCGCGCGGGGATGGCGGGCGCCGCCGCGGTGATCCACAACGCGGGCCTCTACGAGATGGGCGGCGATGCCGCGCTGAATGCCCGGATGTCGGCCGTCAACGTCGACGGCACGCGCAACACGCTGGGCCTCGCGCACGAGCTGAAGATCCCGAAGGTCGTCTACGTGTCGACCGCCTTCTACTGGGGTGAGAGCGGCGGCCGCGTGCGCGACGAAAGCTTCGTGCGCGAAACCGTGCCGCTGTCGCACTACGAGGCGACCAAGACCGAGGCGCACGAGCTCGCGCTAGGCTTCCAGCGCAACGGCTGCCCGCTCGTCATCGTCTGCCCGGTCGCCGTGATCGGGGAAGGCGATCATGCCGGGCTCGGCCATTTCGCGCGGCTCTACGTGCGCGGCCTGCTGCCGCCGATCGGCTTCGGCAACGGGGTCGTGTCCTTCGTCCACGTCGACGACGTCGCGAGCGCGCTGGTGCGCGCGGTCGAAGCGGGTCGCCACGGCGAGACTTACATCCTCTCCGGCGGCCAGCTGCCGCTGCGGGAGGTGTTCCGCCTGTGGCAGACGACGCCCGGCGGCTTCCGGCGGATCTGGTGGTGGATGCCGAAGTGGCTCGCCGTCGCCTACAGCGCCCTGCTCGAGGCCCCGCAGCGCTGGCTCAAGCTGCCTCTGCTGTTCAGCGCCGATCTCGCGCGCGCGGCCTTCATGGATCTCCGCTTCAGCGGCGCGAAGGCCGAGCGTGAGCTCGGCGTGCGCTTCCGCGATCCGCGCCAGGCCTGGCTCGATACGCTGGCGGCCGAGCGGGAGGCACGCGCGCGGTCGCGGTGACGGCGCTCGAAACGCGTCGTAGCCCGGGGCGAGCGCGCAGCGCGCAACCCGGGATCGGGCGCTTTGGTGGAATCGAAGATCCCGGGTTTCGCTACGCTGCACCCGGGCTACGAAGATTGGGGTTAAGAAGTAGCCCACGCCTTTTCGGCGCCGACCGGTTACACTGCGCGCCCCCAGAGCCCCGGGCTTCGCGCCCTTTCCCGATGTCAGACACTGTGCCTGCCTTTGCCGAGCTCGGCCTGCCCGCGTCCATGCTCGCCGTGCTGGAGACGCTCGGCTATGAAACCCCGTCGCCGATCCAGGCCGCGGCGATCCCGGTGCTGCTCGCCGGCCACGATCTGATCGGCCAGGCACAGACCGGCACCGGCAAGACCGCGGCCTTCGCGCTGCCGTTGCTCGCGCGGCTCGATCCGACGGCGGCCGGGCCGCAGATCCTGGTGTTGACGCCGACGCGCGAGCTCGCAATCCAGGTCGCCGAGGCCTGCCAGCGCTATGCGCACGGCATTCCCGGCTTCCACGTCGTGCCGATCTACGGCGGCCAGAGCATGCACCAGCAGCTGCACCAGCTGCGCCGCGGGGTGCACGTGATCGTCGGCACCCCGGGCCGCGTGATGGATCACCTGCGCCGCGAGAGCCTGTCGCTCGCGAACCTGTCCGCGCTGGTCCTCGACGAGGCCGACGAGATGCTGCGCATGGGCTTTCTCGAGGACGTCGAGTGGATCCTCGAGCACACGCCGTCGACGCGGCAGACGGCGCTGAACTCGGCGACGATGCCGGACGCGATCCGCGACGTCGCGCGACGCCACCAGCGGGAGCCGCGCGAAATCAGGATCAAGGCCAAGACCAGCACCGTCGAGGCCGTGCGCCAGCGCTACTGGCAGGTCGGCGGCCTGCACAAGCTCGATGCGCTGACGCGCATGCTCGAGGTCGAGGAGACCGACGCCGTTCTCATCTTCGTGCGCACCAAGACCGCGACGGTCGAGCTTGCCGAAAAGCTCGAAGCGCGCGGCTATGCCTGCGCGGCGCTGAACGGCGACATGAACCAGGCGCAGCGCGAAAAGGCGATCGAGCAGCTGAAGAACGAAGAGCTCGACATCGTGATCGCGACCGACGTCGCCGCGCGCGGGCTCGACGTGCCGCGCATCAGTCACGTCATCAACTACGACGTGCCCTACGACATCGAGAGCTACGTGCATCGGATCGGGCGCACCGGCCGCGCCGGCCGCACGGGCGAGGCGATCCTGTTCGTCGCGCCGCGCGAGATGCGCCTGCTGCGCGCGATCGAGCGCGCGACGCGCCAGCCGATCGAGCCGATGCGCGCGCCCAGCCTGAGCGCAATCGCCGATCGTCGCGGCAGCCAGTTCCGGCAGGCGGTCGCCGAGCATCTCGTGCGCGAGGATCTCGATTTCTTCGAAGCGCTGGTGCGCGAAATCGCCGATGCGCAGGACGTCGATCCCGCGCGCGTCGGCGCCGCGCTCGCCTGGATGGTGCAGCGGGAACGGCCGCTGCGTTTCGAGTCCGGCCCGGCGCCGCGCGAGGAGCGCGAGCCCGCGCCGGCACGCGCGGAACGTGCCGGGCGGAAAGAAGCGCCCGTTGCGCGTCCTGCCCGACTGCCGCGGCCCGCGGAGCTGGACGACTTCCTGGCCACGCCGCCGCGCGATACCGAATCGGCGCCGGCTGCCGCCGGCCGACGAGCGCCGCGCGAGCGGAGCGCCGAGGGCGACATGGTGCGCTATCGCCTCGACGTCGGTCTCGCTCACGGCGCGACGCCCAAGCACATCGTCGGCGCGATCGCGAACGAGGCCGGCCTCGACAGCCGCTACATCGGGCGCATCGATCTGTTCGACGATTACACGCTGGTCGATTTGCCGGCAGGCATGCCGCGCGAGCTGCTGCAGCACATGAAGAAGGTGCGCTTCGGCAAGTTCCGCTTCAATCTGCGTCCGGCCGACGAGGCCGAAGGCGCGCCGCGCGCGCGCCGCGCCGACGACGACGCGGGCTCCGGGCGGGCGCCGCGTCCCGCCGCGCGCGAGGGCGCTGCGCGCGCGGGGCGCGACGTGCCCGGCGGCCGTCGCGCCGACGACCGCGCGTCGCGGCGCACGGCGCCGTCTCGTCAGGAAGGCGTCGGCGCGCGCAGCGAGCGCTCGCCGCGGACCGGCCCACGGCCCGACGGCAGCGCGCCGCCGCGGCGCCGCGACGCGCGCGCTACCCCCGACGGTTCGCCGCCGCCGCGACGCGGTCCTCCGGGCGGCGGGCCGCGCGGGCCGGCGCGGGGATCGCGTCGGTCCTGAGCCCATTCCCTTGTCGGACACCTGCCCGTCATCTGCGGGCAGACCGCAACGCTGAACGCTGGATTTCTGGCGCCGCCTGCGCCGCAGCCGTCAGGATTCCAGCGCGATCCCTGTCAGACGCCCGCCGTCTACCGCTGTATCCGCTGGATTCGGCGCTGTCAGCCGCAATCCCCGGCGCCCCCGGCGCGATCCCGGCCCCGCTCAAGCCTTGGCATGTAACGTGCGATAACCCAGGGAACGAACGGCGCCCGGCCGGCACGCCCACAGACTCGGGGACACGAGCGGGCGGACGGTAGCGAGGTCGGGACGCTTCGGAAACGTCGCCCAACGTTGACGAACGAGAGAACGAGCCCATGCAAGCCAGCGGCGCAGAGCTGACGCCCACCGATACGCTGCGACCGATCGCGGTCGCCCGCGCCGACTGGAAACGCGACCGCGGACTGCAATTCACCGCGGCCGTGATCGTCTGGGCGCTCGCCTTCTGCTCCTGGCAGATCTTTGGCTGGGGCGGAAGCTTCGTCGACACCCTGTTCAGCTACTGCTACGACACGCCGCTGCTGCCGTTGATTGCCGTGCTGTCCTGGCGTGCCTCGCGCCTGCCGGCGCTGACCGAGCGCCAGCAGCGCGGCTGGCGCGCGATGAGCCTCGCCTACATTCTCTATTGGGTCGGCAGCTGCATCTGGAACGTCTACGAAGGCGTGCTCGAGATCTACCCGTTCCCGTCGATCGCCGACGCTTTCTTCCTGCCGTTCTATCCGCTCGCGATCTATGCGCTCGTGTGCTTCAGCGAGCGGCTGCCGACGCGGCGCGATCGCGCGAAGTTCGCGCTCGACTGCGCGACGGCGACGGTCAGTCTCGCCGGTGCGCTGTGGTACTTCGCGCTGCGCAAGATTGAACTCGACTCCGAGCACGGGCTGTTCGGCCTCGTGGTCAGCGCCGCCTATCCGGTCGCGGACGTGATGCTGCTGCTCGCCGTGGTGTCCGTGATCCTGAAACGCCGCAGCACCGATTTCCCGGTGTCGATGATGCTCATTGCCGCGAGCTGCGTGGCGATGATGGCCGGCGACATCCTGTTCCTCGTACCGGCCGTCGAAGGCAGCTACGCCAGCGGCGGCCTCGCCGATCTGTGCTTCCTGCTGAGCTTCGTGCTGATGACGGCCGCCGCCGCGCTGCAGGCGACCAACGCGACGCGCCTCGAGA
>JBFWSI010000070.1:0-10693 GCA_050248455.1 Gammaproteobacteria bacterium
CGGGATCTGCGGCCTGTGGCAGCTCGACACCGACTTCACGCTGCGCCGGCTCGACGAGGGCATCATCTGCTCGAACGGGCCCTGCTGGAGCCCCGACGATCGCACCTTCTACTTCGCGGACACCTTCCGCCAGACGATGTGGGTCTACGACTACGATCTCGCGAGCGGCCAGCTCGCGAACCGGCGCGACTTCGCGTCGACGCGCGAGGATCCCGGCTTCTTCGACGGCTCCACCGTCGATGCCGAAGGCTGCGTGTGGAACGCGCTCGTGATCGGCGGAGATCTGATCCGCTACGCACCGGACGGCAGCGTCGAGCGCCGGATCGGCATGCCGGTGAAGAACATCACGAGCCTCATCTTCGGCGGCCCGAAGCTCGACGAGCTCTACGTGACCTCGATGGCGCGCGTGCGCCACCCGGCCGCGCACGAGCACTTCGCGAAGCAGGTCAAGCCGCAGTTCGGCGCCGGCAGTCTGTTCCGCATCCGCGGCCTCGGCATCACGGGCGTCCCCGAGCCGCGCTTCGGAGGCTGAGCGTGGCGGCCCGCTACATGGCGGACGTCCTGCCGACGCTCGCCGCGTGGCGCGCCGCCGGGCTCGGCACCGCGCTCGCCACGATCGTCTACGTCGACGGCTCGGCGCCGCGGCCGCTGGGCAGCCAGATGGCGATCAACGAGCGCGGCGAGGCGGTCGGCAATCTGACCGGCGGCTGCGCCGAGGCGGCGATCGTCGCCGAAGCACAGGCCTGCATCGCGGCGGGCCGCAATCGCATGACCCGCTACGGCAAGGACTCGCCGTACATCGATCTGCGCCTGCCCTGCGGCTCGGGCATCGACGTCTTCTTCGACGTGAGCTTGCCCGATGCCGATCTCGCGGCGCTGCTCGACGCTGCCGCGGCGCGCCGGCCGCTCGGCCTCGGCTTCGATTTCGCGGCGTTGCGCGCGGCCGCCGTGCCCGCCGAGGGCGCCGCGGGCTACGGCTGGGTGCGGATCTGCGAGCCCGTCACGCGACTCTATGCCGTCGGCAAGGGCCCGATCCTGCCGCTGCTCGCCGAGCTGGGCCGCGTCGCCGAGTTCGAGGTGATCGCGATGTCGCCCGAGGCGGAGACGCTGGAGATGACGCGGTCCCATGCGCGGGAAGCCCACGCACTGACGACGCCGGACGCGTTCCGCTGCGGCCGGCTCGATCGCTGGACCGCCTTCCTGTCGCTGTTCCACGAGCACGAGTGGGAGCCGCCGGTGCTGATCCAGGCACTGCAGAGCGAGTGTTTCTACCTCGGCGCGCTCGGCAGCCGGCGCGCCGCGCAACTGCGCCGCCAGGCGCTGGCCGAAGCGGGCGTGACGCCGGCCGACATCGCCCGCATCCGCGCCCCGGTGGGGCTCGCGATCGGCGCGCGGAGCCCGCCCGAAATCGCGCTGGCGATCCTCGCCGAGATCGTCGCCGTGCGCAGCGGCGCGCGCACTTGAAACGCGTCGCGGCCGTCGTCACCGCCGCCGGCTACGGACGCCGCTACGGCAGCGAACGCAAGCTCGCGGCGACGCTGGCCGGCCGCCCCGTGCTCGCCTGGACGCTCGACAATCTGCGCGAGCTGCCGCTCGCACGGCGGATCCTCGTCGTCGCGCCCGGCGACGAGGCCGCAGCGGGACTGGCGCAGGCCGCTGGCATGAGTCTCGTCGTCAATCGCGATCCCGCGCAGGGGCTCGGCGCCTCGATCGCCTGCGGCGTGCGCGCACTCGCGCCCGCGCTCGACGGCGTGCTCGTCGTGCTCGGCGACATGCCGCGCGTGCAGGGGACTAGCATCGCGGCGCTGCTCGCGCGCTTCGACACGCTGCCCGACAGCGCCGTCGTCGCGCCCGTTCATCGCGGCCGGCGCGGCCATCCCGTGCTCTTCGGCGCCGCGCATTTTCCGGCCCTCGCCGCGCTGACGGGCGACGAAGGCGCCCGCGCCGTGCTCGCCGCCGCCGCGCTCACGCCCGTCGACGTCGACGACCCCGGCGTGCTGCTCGACATCGACACCCCGGCCGATCTCGTGGCGGCGATTGAAAAGGGAATCTAGCCACGGAGGACACGGAGAAAGAGATGAATTGAGCCTGCGTCGCCCGCAGCTCGATCACGACTCTCCGCGCCAGCAATAACAGACGCCTCCCATCAATTCCTTATCTTCCTCCGTGCCCTCCGTGGCTAGATTCTTTTAACGCTTCGGGTTCCTATCGACTTGCCGGGCTCGGGTGCCGCCGCGTTCGCCTTCGCCGCGGCGGCGGTCGTGTGGACCTTGCCGGACTTGCGCGGGTTGCCGTTCAGCAAGCCCGCTGCATCAAGCTCGGCCATCGCGTCGCGCGTGAATTCGGCCGACGGGGCGTCGCCGGCGATCACGAACATCAGCGTCGAATAGCGGTTCTTCGGCCCCTTCGTGACGTTCTCGAAGCGGCGGATCACGCCGGGCGGGAAGGAGATCACGTCCAGCGGATCGAGATCGACATGCTCGACCTTGCCGCGCGGATCCTCCCAGCTCGCGCGCCACTTGCCCGTGATCGCGACGAAGGTTTCGTTGGTGTCGTGGTTGTGCATCATCGGGCCCTTGCCGGGCAGCGCGCGGCAGAAGCCGAGATTGAAGCCTTCCGAGATCTTGATTGCGGACAGGCGTGCCGCCTTGTCGCCGACCGGCGAGACCATGCCGCCCTCCTCGACCGGCGGCGGCTGGAAGCCGATGACGTTGTACAGGATGCGTTCGGCACTCGGGTGGTGGCTGTCCGGCAAGCCGCCGTCCGAACCCTTGATCTGCGAGAAGCGCGCGACGCGCTTCAGCATGTCCTTGCGCGTCACCGGTTTGCGCGGGATCCGTTCTTCGTAGGCCATGGTCTCCCCTCCGCCCGTGTGGGAAGCCGACCTTAGCGAATGCTGGCGCGAGCGGCCAGCGCAGAGGCGGGCGGGAGACGCTCCGGGATCGGCGTGATGCCTGTCACGAAATCGATGTTGCTTTGCAACAAAACTGGCCGATACTGGTCTCAGTGAACGTGGCGGCACCGCGAGGCGGGAGCTGCCGGGAGCAGGAGACATGGCCAGACTGGTACACGAACTGGGCGCGCTCGACCGCCCTCGCCTCGTCGAGCATTACCGGGCCCTCAGCCCCGAGGATAGGCGCCTGCGCTTCGGTTTCGCGCTGTCCGAGGCCTATCTCGTCGACTACGTCGAGCGCATCGACTTCGCGCGCGACCACGTCTTCGGCATCTTCGGGACGGCGTTCGAGCTGATCGGCGTCGCCCACATGGGTCGCATGGGCGACACCGCCGAGCTCGGCCTGAGCGTGCTCGAGCCCTATCGCCGCGAGGGCCTGGCGCGGCGCCTGGTCGCGCGCGCCCTGCAGCGCGCGACGGCGCTGGGCCGGCGCGAGCTGTGGATACACTTCGTGCAGGACAACTACGCGATGGCGCGCTTCACGCGCGAGCTCGGCATGACGATCCGCGTCTCGCAGGGCGAGGCCGACGCCGTGATGCCGCTGCCGGCCGCCTCGCCGCTCGCCGTCGGGCTCGATCTCTACCAGTGCCAGCTCGACGGCCTGCTCGGCAGCTGGCGCGGGTTGGTGCAGCCGGCGAGCACCGCCGCTTGAAGGCTTGCGCGTAATCCGGGATCGGGCGCGATGCGGGATCCCGGGTTTCGCTCCGCTGCACCCGGGCTACGCGTGTATCGCGGCGGTCAGCTCGCGCCAGGCCTTGAAGCTGCCTTCGCCGCCCATCGTCGAGTACAGCGAAATCCGATCGAGCACGCCGTCGTAACGCTGGCGCAGCCGGGGTCCGAGCTCGGCCGGCGGCGCGAACACCGCGATCTGCTCGAGCAGCGCGTCGGGCACGTGCTGGCCCATCTCGTCGAGCCGGCCTTCGCGCATCATGCCGCCGAGCTTCCTGCCGAGCTCGGCATGACCGTGGAATTCGAGCACGGCCGCATAGCTCGGCGTCGACGCGTAGAACGCGATCTGCCGGCGCACCGCGCGCTCGATGTTCGCGCGCTCGGCCTCGGTGTCGCCCGTGATCACGAACACCGGCGAGTACAGCTCCAGATCGGCGACGCTGCGCCCGACGCTGCGCGCGCCCTCGTCGATGGCCGGCCGCACGACTTCCTTCAGGTAAGGCACCGTGTGCATCGGGTGCACGTGGAAGCCGTCCGCGACCTCGCCGCCGGCGCGGCACATGCGCGGGTTGACGCCCGCGAGGTAGATCGGGATGTCGGGCCGGTCCAGCGGGCCGGGATTGAAGAATTCGTTGATCAGCTTGAACTGGTAGAACGGTCCCTGGTAATCGGGCTTCGCACCGGTCTGGAAGGTGCGCCAGATGGCGCGGAGGCAGCGGATGTAGTCCGTCACGCGCGAGGCCGGATGGTCGAAGCTCGCCGAGAAGCGGCGCTCGATGTGCTGGCGCACCTGCGTGCCGAGGCCGAGCCGGAAGCGCCCGCCGCTGTCGCGCTGGAGATCCCAGGCGATCTGCGCCATCGCGAACGGCGTGCGCGCGAAGGCGACCGCGATGTTGGTGCCGATGTCGAGCTTCGTCGTCGCCTGGGCGGCGAAGGCGAGCGGAAGGAAGGCGTCGTGCGCGGCCTCGAAGGTCCACACGCAGTCGAAGCCGTCCTGCTCCAGCGCCTGCGCGCGTTTCATCACCTCGGCCGGTGCGGCGGCCGCCAGCAGGCTGTCTATCTTCATCTCGTGGCCCCCCGTTCGTGCCGGGCAGCGCCCGGCGTTCGCAATCAGAGCTGGCTGATCCGGATGATCACGCCGCCGGATTTCTCGTCGTGCTCCAGCGTCAGCAGCTTGCGCGCCGCCGCCTCGTCGAGCAGCTTGCTGAAGGAGCGGTAGCCGTAGTACGACTCGTTGAAGCCCGGCTGCCGGCGCTTGATCGCCTGCTTCACCATCGAGCCCCAGATCTTCTCCTCGGCGCCGCGTTCGGCGAACAGCGCCTCGACCGTCTCCATCACGATGTCGAGCGCTTCCTGCTTGCGATCGTGCTCGCCGGCGCCGGCCGGCGCTTCCGGCGCGACGGGGCTGCCGTTCGGCGCCTCGACCGGCTCGCAGCTCGCATCGGCGCCCACCGCGGGCACTGCGACGGCCGCCGCGCTCGCCGTGCAGCGACGGCGCGCCGGGCGCTTCTTCTCGGCGCGCACGAGATCGTCGTAGTAGATGAATTCGTCGCAGTTCGAGATCAGCAGGTCCGAGGTCGACTGCTTGACGCCGACGCCGATCACCGTCTTGTTGTTCTCGCGCAGCTTGCTGACCAGCGGCGAGAAGTCCGAGTCGCCGCTGATGATGACGAAGGTGTCGACGTGCGACTTCGTGTAGCAGAGGTCCAGCGCGTCGACGACCATGCGGATGTCGGCCGAGTTCTTGCCGGACATCCGCACGTGCGGGATCTCGATCAGCTCGAAGGCCGCCTCGTGCATGTTGCCCTTGAACTCCTTGTAGCGCTCCCAGTCGCAGTAGGCCTTCTTGACGACGATGTTGCCCTTCAGCAGCAGCCGTTCGAGGACCTTGCGGATGTCGAAGCGCGAGAACTTGGCGTCGCGCGCGCCGAGCGCGATGTTCTCGAAGTCGCAGAACAGCGCCATGATGCTGGTATCGGACTGGCCGGCCATCAGAACGCCTCCGCGGGCAGCGCCATCATCGGCTCCGCGCCGGCCTCGACGCGCGCGCGATGCGCCGCCGTCTCGCAGATCACGTGGCTGAAGTAGTAGCGACCGACCGTCAGCTTGTGCTCGTAGAACGCGGTCTCGGCCGCGCCCTGGGCGAGCGCGGCGCCGGCCGCGCGGATCATCAGCGCCCACTGGTGACCGAGGGCGACCAGCCCCAACAGGTGCAGGAAGGCCATCGAGCCGGCGGCCGCGTTGTCGGGCTTCATCAGCGCGTTGCGCATCAGCCAGCCCGTCGCGCCCTGCAGGTCGTCCAGCGCGCGCTTCAGCGGCTCGGCGACGAAGCGCACGCGCTCGTCGGCCGCGCACTCCTCGATGCACTGGCCGACGAGCTGCAGATAGGCGCGCAGCGCGCGCCCGCCGTTCGCCGGCAGCTTGCGGCCGACGAGATCGAGGGCCTGGATGCCGTTCGTGCCCTCGTAGATCATCGCGATCCGCGCGTCGCGCACGAACTGCTCCATGCCCCACTCGCGGATGTAGCCGTGGCCGCCGTAGCACTGCTGCGCGTTCGTCGCGTGCACATAGCCCTGGTCGGTGAAATAGCCCTTGATGACGGGCGTCAGCAAGCCGACCAGATCCTCGGCCGACTGGCGCTCCTCCGGCGTCGCCGCCTTCTCGGCGAGGTCGACCATCAGCGCGCCCCACAAGGTCAGCGCGCGTGCGCCTTCGTTGAAGGCGCGCGCGTTCATCAGCATGCGCCGCACGTCGGGATGGACGATGATCGGATCGGCCTTGCCGGCCGGGTTCTTCGGTCCCGTCAGCGCGCGGCCCTGCAGGCGCTCGCGGGCATAGATCGCCGCGTTCTGGTAGGCCACTTCGGACTGTGCGAGCCCTTGCACGCCGACCCCGAGGCGCGCGGCGTTCATCATGATGAACATCGCGCGCAGGCCCTTGTCGCGCTCGCCGATCAGATAGCCCGTCGCGCCTTCGTAGTTCATCACGCAGGTCGCGTTGCCGTGGATGCCCATCTTCTCCTCGATGCGGCCGCAGGACACCGCGTTGCGCGCGCCGAGGCCGCCGTCGTCGCCGACGAGGACTTTCGGCACGATGAACAGCGAGATGCCCTTCACGCTGTCCGGCGAGTCCGGCAGCTTCGCGAGCACCAGGTGGATGATGTTCTCGGTGAGATCGTGCTCGCCGCTGGAGATGAAGATCTTGGTGCCCGTGATCCGGTAAGTGCCGTCGGCCTGCGCTTCGGCGCGCGTGCGCAGGAGGCCCAGATCGGTGCCGCAGTGGGGCTCGGTCAGGTTCATCGTGCCCGTCCACGTGCCGTCCATCATCTTCGGGATGAACTTCTGCTGCTGCTCGGGCGTGGCGACGGCGCGTATCGCGGCGATCGCGCCCTGCGTCAGCATCGGGTACATCGTGAAGGCCATGTTCGCCGCGATCATGTACTCCTCGAAGGCGGTGGCGACGACGTGCGGCAGGCCCTGGCCGCCGAAGCCGGGATCGCCGGCGAGCCCGCCCCAGCCGCCTTCGACGAACTTCGCATAGGCGGCCTTGAAGCCCTCGGGCGTCGTCACGCGACCGTCGGCGTGGCGCGTGCACCCCTGCTCGTCGCCGCTGCGGTTCAACGGCTGGATCACTTCTTCGGCGAAGCGGCCGCCTTCCTCGAGCACCGCGGCCAGCGTGTCGGGCGTCAGCTCGGCGAAGCCCGGCAGCGCCGCATGGCGCCCGAGCGCGAGCACCTCGTTGAGAATGAACAGGCTGTCCCTGACCGGGGCTTTGTAAGTGGGCATGATCCGCTGCTCCGCGACGCGATACGCGCATCTTAGCAGGCAGCCGCACCGCGCCGGCGCTCGCGGCCGCGCCGGATCCCCGGCCGTCGCACCGTCACAGATGTTTGCCGGCGCGGTTCGGCGCGCAGCTTCGCGACGCCTAGGCGCGGCCCGTCGCCGCGTTTAGAATCGCCCGAGCCTCATTCGAATCGTTGCCGATGTCCATTGCCGCCCGCTTCGCCGTCTCGCCAGCCCGCTTTGGCGAAGGAATCGTCTGGTCGACGACCTACACCGGTCGCCGCGCGGCGCTGATCGGCGCGGGCGTCGCCAGCCACACGCAGTTCCCGACCACCTCGAAGGCGCGTTCCTCGGCGAACGGCGCCCATCCCGAATCCGGGCGCTGGTACCTGTGGCAGGAGCAGCCGAACGAGGATATCTGGTCGATCACCTACTACACCGATGGCTTCATCGGCGAACTCGATCAGGACGAATTGCGCCAGCTGCAGCGCCACCTGCTGCACGACCTGCAGATCACGCCGGAGACCATCGGCGCGATCGTGCTCGCCTGGCGCAACCACGCCGCCAAGCAGAATCCCTGAGCGCGCGGCCGCGCGCCCTCTGCCGTTGCGCAAGATCGCGCTGACGCTGCTTGCCTGCCTGCAGGGCGCACAGGCGGCGCCCGGCACGGCCCCGGAATTCGTCTTCGAACGCGCGGCGCCCAGCGTCGTCACCGTCTATGCCGCCGATCGCGGCGGCCGGGTGCTGAGCCAGGGCAGCGGCGTCGTCGTGCAGGCTCGCCACGTGCTCACCAACTGTCACGTGCTGAAGGGCGCGGATTTCGTCGGCCTCAAGTCGGGCGGCGCGACGATCACCGCCGAGCTCGTCGAAGTGAAGATCGCGCACGATCTCTGCCTGCTGCGCGCCGCGCTGCTCGAGGCGCCGCCGCTCGCGCGCGGCAGCGCGCAGGATCTGCGCATCGGACAGCGCGTCTATGCGCTCGGCGCGCCGCTCGGCCTGGAGCTGACTTTCACCGAAGGCCTGGTGTCGGGCCTGCGCCACGAAGGCGGCTATGCGCTGATCCAGACCAGCGCGGCCATCTCCCCGGGCTCGAGCGGCGGCGCGCTGCTCGCGCAGGACGGCAGCCTCGTCGGCATCGTCAGCTTCAAGCTCAGCGACGAGGGCAATCACAGCGAGAACCTCAATTTCGCGATGCCGATCGATCTGCTGGACGAGTTCGGGAAGCTGCCGCGGTGAGCGAGGACGCCGCGCGCCGCGTGTTCACGCTCGAGCACACCGTGCGCGACGGCGATCCGCCGCTCGCGGCCGATCTGCTCGCGGCGCTGAGCGGGCTGCCGAAGCTGCGCATCAAGGATGCGATGCAGAAAGGGGCCGTATGGCATGCGCGCGGCCGCGCCAAGCCCGCGCGCCTGCGGCGGGTCACGACGCCGCTGAAAGCCGGCGATCGGCTGCAGCTCTACTACGATTCGGCGGTGCTCGCGCTGACGCCGCCGCCGGCCGCGCTGGTCGCCGACTGCCGGCGCTACAGCGTGTGGCACAAGCCGGCAGGGCTGCTCGTCGAAGGCTCGCGCTTCGGCGATCACGCGACGCTCGCGGCGCAGATCGCCGCGCACTTCACGCCGCGCCGCGAGGTCTATCTCGTGCACCGGCTCGATCTCGAGGCGAGCGGCCTGCTGCTCGTCGCCCACAGCCGCCAGGCCGCGGCGAAGCTCTCGGCGCTGTTCCAGTCGCGCAGCGTCGACAAGCGCTATCGCGTCGAGGTGCTCGGCGATCTGCGTTCGCGCGGCGAGCTCGGCCGGATCGACTCGGCGCTGGACGGCAAGCCGGCCGTCACCGAATATCGCGTCGAGGGCGTCGCCGAAGGGGGCGCGCGCAGCACCGTCCTCATCCGCATGCTGAGCGGCCGTCATCACCAGATCCGCCGCCACTTCGAGGCCATCGGGCATCCCGTGATCGGCGATCCGCGCTACGGCCGCGGCAACGAGGACTCGCGCGGCATGCGCCTCGCGGCGATCGGCATCGCCTTCAAGGATCCGTGGACGCAGCGCCCGGTGCGCTACGGCGAACTGCCCGAGTGAGCACCGCGGCGTATGATGGCCACGGTATGCGCGACCCGCTCGACAGCCGCTACGTCAGTCTCGCGACCTTCCGGCGTGACGGCCGCGAAGTGCGCACGCCGGTGTGGATCGCGCACAGCGAAGGCCGCTATTACGTCTTCACCGAAGCGCGCGCCGGCAAGGCGAAACGCCTGCGCGCCAACGGCCGCGCCCGTCTCGCGCCGTGCACGGCCCGCGGTCGCGTGCTCGGCGCGTGGCAGGAAGCGCAGGGCCGCGTCGTCGATGCGCCGGACACGGTTGCCCGCGCCTACCGTGCGCTGCGCGCGAAGTACGGCTGGCAGATGCGTCTGCTCGACTGGATGTCCAAACTGAGCGGTCGCTACGACGCCCGCGCAATCATCGAACTGGAGCCGACATGAGCTTCTTCAGCGACGACTCGACGGCATTTCTCGCGCCGACCGCGATCATCGATTACCCCCATCCCGGCGTGCAGGCCTTCGTGCGCGAGCACGATGTGCCCGACGCGGATGCGCGGACGCGGGCGGTGAAGCTCTACTACGCCGTGCGCGACCGCATCCGCTACGACCCTTACGAGATCGTGCTGAGCGCCGAAGGCCTGAGCGCCGGCCGCTGCGCCACGCTCGGCCGCGGCTGGTGCGTCTCGAAGGCCGCGCTGCTGACGGCCTGCTGTCGCGCGATCGGCATCCCGGCCCGGCCCGGCTACGCGGACGTCAAGAACCACCTGTCGACGGCGCGCATGCGCGCGATCATGCGCACCGACGAATTCCGCTGGCACGGCTACACCGCGATCCTGCTCGACGGCAAATGGGTGAAGGCGACGCCGGCCTTCAACGTCGAGCTGTGCGAGAAGTTCCGCCTGCGCCCGCTCGAATTCGACGGCCGCGAGGACTCGATCTACCACCCTTTCGATCTCGAGGGCCGCCAGCACATGGAATACCTGCGCTACCGCGGCGAGTTCGCCGATCTCCCGCTCGTGGAGATGAGCACCGACTTCGCGCGCTTCTACGCCCACATGATGGATCAGATCCGCAACGGCGATTTCGACGCCGAGGTCAAGCGCGAAACGGCTTGAAGGGCGTGCACCCTGCTATGCCCAAGGGCCACAGAGAACACCGAGAACACAGAGAAGAAGACAGATCGGACGCTGCCGCAGAGCTCGTAGGTTGGGCTGACGAAGGAAGCCCAACATCGGGCGCCGGTCGTTGGGCGTC
>JBFWSI010000071.1:0-10666 GCA_050248455.1 Gammaproteobacteria bacterium
GCATCCGCCGCAGGAACAGGAAGAAGACGGGGTTCATGCGCCGCCCCGTTTCACGGCTCCGCGGCTCAGCGCCGCAGGCTCACCGTTTCCGCGATCAGCAGCACCACCGAGGCCATGTTCGCGAGCAGCGCACCGGCCGCGAGCGATACCACCGAGATCACGGCCTCCTGCGACTCCGCGTCGCCGAGCACCTGGCTGTAGATGCCCCAGGTGACGGCAGCGGCGATCAGCAGCATGTCGGCGACGAGGCTGGTGGCGAGCAGCACCGCACCCATGTGCGTGCGATCGCCGAGCTTCAGGATCGTCGCGATAAGACTCACCACCAGCGCCCCGAACAGCTCGTAGGCCGGGTGATGGACCGCGATGTCGCTGTCGCCCCAGACGAAGCTGACGTTGAGCGCCGCGGCGAGCAGGATGAAGAAGGCGAAGACGACCTTTTCGAAGTTCATCGGAGACTCCGCTGCGCGCGCTCAGGCGCCGATCACGTCCGGCACGGGCAGGCCTCGCGCAACGCATTCGCGGCGGTAGATCTTCAGGATCTTGGCGGCATCGAGCACGCTCTCGACCTTGCCGTCCGGCGTCAGGTTGAGGTTCGCGCCGCGGATCGCGAACCACACTTCGGTGTCGCCGACGTTGTCGGCGAGCGCGGTCAGGGTGTGGATCGAGCCGGCAGGCTCGTACAGGTAGGAGCCGGCGCGGTTGATCTCGGGATACTCCAGATACTTCCACGCGCCGCACAGCGTGAACGCATACACCTCGCCGGTGTGCTTGTGCCGCTGCACGACGACCCCAGGCTCGAAGCGCGTCTTCAACACCCACAGCCCCGCTTCGACGTCCGCCTGCAGCAATTGAAAGCTGACGCCTTCGGCGAGCGAGACCCAGGGCAGATCGTCCTTGCCGCGATGGAGAGCCGCCGGCACCCCGGGCACGGCCGCGATCTGTTCGTTCATCGATTCATCTCCCGTTCAGTGCGCGTTCAGTGGCGCGTAAGCGTGGCGTCGGTGATCGACGCCGATTGTTACATTTTGTGACCCCGCTCACATCACCTCCGTTCATCGCGCAGGCACCATGCGGGCCATCGAGGCTTTCGGCCTCCGCTGCGATGAGGAGGACACACATGACGAACACGCAGACACCGCGCCCCACTGCGCGTGCCGTCGTGATCGGCGTCTGTGCGATCGCGCTGGCAGCCTGCGGCAGCATGCCGGAGGAACGGGCGGTCAGCGGCGCGGGCATCGGTGCCGGCGCGGGCGCCGCGCTCGGCGCGGTAACGGGCATGTCGGTGGCGACGGGCGCGCTGATCGGCGCGGCCGCCGGCGGTCTCACCGGCGCGCTGACCAACGACCGCCAGGTCAACCTCGGCCAGCCGGCGTGGAAGCAGGGTCGGCAGCAGCATGCGACGGCAGCGCCGGCCGGCTATCCGCAGCCGGCGTACGACAATGTCGTCGCGGCGATTCAGAACGATCTGAACCGCCTCGGCTATGCCGCCGGTGCGGCGGACGGTGTGATCGGGCCGCGCACCAGCGAGGCGATCCGGCGCTACCAGCGCGATCACAATCTGCTGATCGACGGCCGCGCGACGCCGGAGCTCGTGGATCACATCCAGAGCCTGGGACGTCCGCTCGCACGGAACCCGGGCTGAGCGAACGGATCCGCGCGAGTCGTTCGCACCGATCGAAGGAAGCGCCGCGTCAGGGAACGGACGCGGCAGCCGGCACCGGGACGTGCCGACGTGACGTCACGATCAGCACAGATGCGAACCGTGGCGCCGCGTGAGGGGACAGCGTTTCGCCGTCCGGCGATGCACCGCTGCCAGGAGGGGAACGCGGAACATCGTGTCGATCACTCCTCCGCCGCGCACGGATGGCGACGGCGGAGGATCTCTCCGACGGCCGCGGGCGCCGGGCGCCCGGGGTCCACGCGTTCCAGATCGTCGACGACCTGCGCGGCGAGCGTCGCTGCCGGCGTGCCGGCCGGGACGCACCACGCGCGCGGCGGCGGGCCATCCTTGCCGCAGACGCCGCAGGGCGCGACATACCAGTCGCACATCGCCGCCAGCTCCCCGACATAGCCCGCGGCGAGCGCGCGCATGCAGGTGTCGCGCAGCTCGGCGGCGGTCGGCGCGGCGAACACACGCGTTGCGGCACCGGCGACGAGCAGCAAGCCCAGCAGCGCGCCGGCCTTTGCGATCACGATGCCTGCTCGGGCTCAGGCTTCACCCTTCAACAGCTTCTCCATGTACTGCTCCAGCGTGAGCTCGCCGCCCTCCTGCGCCGTCCGACCGACGTCCTTGGGCGGCAGCACGTCCTGCACGCTGTCGAGCCGCTTCCACACCGCGAGCGGCGTGTGACAGTCGGCGCGCGGCACGTAGCGGGACGAATCGACGCGCTGGTAGCGATGGATGTAGCGCGGACAGTTGATCCACATCTTCGTGATCTTCACGCGTACCACGAGCTCGGCCGCCGTATAGCTCGCGAGCAGCGGGTCGTCGACGTCGATCGAGGCTTCGCCGTGCACGCGCAGGCGATGCGGATTCTCGAAGTCGATGAACAGCATGCCGACCTTGCGGTTCGTCGCGATGTTGCCCATCGAGAAGAACATGCCGTTGCCGTCGTAGCTCGGAAAGGCCAGGGTGCCGTCGTCGATCACGCGCACGAAACCGGGATCGCCGCCCTTGTAGGAGGTGGTCGGAAAGCCGTGCTGATCGACGGTGGATAGGAAGAACAGGTCGCGGCTCTGGATGAAGGCCTTGTCCATGTCGTCCATCGTGGACTTGACGATCATCTCCTCGAGCCGATCGGCCAGCTTGCGCGTCGCGAAGCGATCCTGCAGCGCGCGGTGCTGCTCGTTGTAGACATTGCTCATGACATGCTCCCCGTGGCGCCTGCGAAGGCGCGCGCATCGCGTTGTGGAAAATCTCGGAAACCCTGCGTTCGCCCCAAGGCCCGGCCGCCGCGCGCTGCCTCGTCGCTTCGAGCCTAGCGGCGCGCCCGTTCGCGCGTCAATGCCGGCCCGAGCGCCGCCCGGCGGTCACCGAACGGCCACCGAGAACACGGCGAGGTGAACGCTTTCGTAGCCCGGATAGCGCAGCGAATCCGGGGTCGAGCTCGTCACACGCGGCGCGCTTGCCAGCCGCCACTCCCGAATTCGCTGCGCTCTTCCGGGCTACGAAGAAGCATGACCGGGCGGAGAGCTTTCAGTCGAACAGCCGCCGATCCGGGGCTCGCTTCTCGAGAAAGGCGCTCATGATTTCGCGTGCGGCGGGAGTCGTCAGCAATTCGCTGAAGCGCTCGATTTCGATCTCGATGCGTTCGGCGACGGGCTCCTCGGCGCGCTTCAGCAGTGCTTTCGTCGCGCGCAGGGCCTCGCGCGGTTTCGCGGCGAGTTTGGCAGCGGTCGCCAGGGCGCGCGCTTCGACGTCCTCGCTCGCGCAAATCTCGTGGACGAGCCCGAGGCGGGCGGCTTCCTCGGCGTCGAAGGCCTCGCCGAGCAGCAGCAGGCGCGCCGCGCGCTGGTAGCCGGCGAGACGCGGCAACAGCAGCGACGAGCCGGCCTCGGGGCAGAGGCCGAGATTGATGAAGGGCAGCGAGAACTTCGCGGCCGGCGTCGCGAAGACGAAGTCGCAGTGGAACAGCATCGTGGTGCCGATGCCGACGGCGACGCCGTCGACGGCCGCGACCAGCGGGACCGTGGCGGCCGCCAGCGCACGGATCAGCCCGTGCGCCGGCCGCGGCGCATTCGCCTCGCCGCGCGCGAGGAAGCTCTCGAGATCGTTGCCGGCGGAGAACGCGCCGGGCACGCCGCAGACGAGGACGCAGCGCACGGCAGGATCGGATTCGGCGCGCAGCAGCGCGGCAGTGAACGCCTGATACATTTCGCCGGTCAGCGCGTTCTTCTTCGCCGGGCGATTCATGCGCACGCTCAGGATGCCGTCGGCGAGCGTGGTGACGAGCGTGGCGGTGGAAGCTTGGGACATCGCGGGCCCTCCTCGGCCTGTCGGGGCCGGGCCGGGCCGGCGGGAGGCCAGCATAATGCGCCGTGGACGCGGCGGCGACTGGCCGGGAACGCGCCTCGCCGCTATAGTCCCGCCCAGCTTTCTGCCCAGCGGATTTCCATGCGCTTTCCCGACAGAATCGCGCTCGTCACCGGCGCGAGCCGCGGCATTGGCCGCGACGTCGCGTTGGCCCTCGCGCGCGAAGGCGCGGCCGTCGCGGTGACCGCGACGACGCGCGACGGCGCCGAGCCGACCGCCGCGGCGATACGCGCGCTCGGCCGTCCCGCCCTCGCGCTCGCGTGTCGCGTCGAACGCGCCGCCGACGTGTCGGCCGCCTTCGCCGCGGTCAAGGAGACCCTCGGTCCCGTCGATCTGCTCGTCAACAACGCGGGGGTCAGCGCGCCGGTCCCGCTGCTCGACATGAGCGAAGAGAACTGGGATCTGCACATGGACGTCAACGCGAAATCCGTGTTCCTGTGCAGCCAGGCCGCAGTGCGCCACATGCGCGAGGCGGGGCGCGGCGGCAGCATCGTCAACATCGGCTCGATCGTCGGCCAGAACGCGATCCCGCAGACCTTGGGCTACTGCGCGTCGAAGGCCGCGGTCGATCACATGACGCGCGTGCTCGCCGTCGAGCTCGCGCGCCATCGCATCCGCGTCAACTGCGTCGCGCCGGGCTACATCCGCACCGAGATGATCGACGAGCTCGTGCGCGAGGGCAAATTCAGCCTCGAGGCCATCGAGCGCCGCACGCCGCAGCGCCGGCTCGGCAGCGGCGAGGACGTCGCGCGCGCCGTGTGCTACGTCGCAAGCGACGAAGCCGCCTTCATGACGGGGCAGGTCGTCACCGTCGACGGCGGCTGGACCGCCTACGGATATCTCTGAACATGGGCATACGCGAAGCATTGGAACCGCCGGCCGGCTTCGTGCCGATGCCGCAGGTGAGCCCGTCGCTCGACACGCTGGGCCCGATCTACATGCAGGGCAGCGGCGAGGCGCGCCGCTTCGGCATGCACGTGCTCCACAAGCACTGCAACGTGCGTCGGAACATGCACGGCGGCCTGCTCGCCGCGCTCGCCGACGTCGCGCTCGGTTTCACGCTCGGCTATCTCACGCAACCGGTGTCGAACTACGTCACGGTGTCGCTGAACGTCGACTATGCGGGCAATGCGGTCGAGGGCGACTGGCTCGAAGCGACGACCGACGTGCAGCGTCGCGGTCGCACGCTCGCCTTCGCCAACTGCTACATCTGGCGCGGCGAGACGCGCATCGTGCGCGCGAGCGGCGTGTTCATGGCGACGGGCCGGCCGGTGCCGGAGGCCTGAGATGCCGCAGCTCCGTGGCGCGCTGCCCGCATTCCTGACGGGCCTCTGCGCCATCGCGTCGCCTGCCCTCGCATCGGCCGCGCCGCTGCTGCGGCATTTCGACCGCGCGACGACGGAAGCATTGGGTCGTGCGATGTACGAGCAGGATCGCCGCGCCTCGATCGCCGCCGATCTCGTGCGTGACAACTTCGACCCTCAGGACGAGCGCTTGGTCGGCTACATCACGAGCGGCACGCCGCCGCGGCTGCGCGTCCGCTTCGTGCGCGCCACCGAGGGCGGCTTCGAGGCCGCCATCGATGCCGACTTCGAGGATCTGCTGCTGCCGTCGCTGACGCGCGTCGCGGATCCCGCGCTGTCCCCGCCGGAGCAGGCGCAGATCGCGGCGCGCCTCACCGCCGCGCATGATTCGGCGACGCGCTGCGACGGGCGCTACAACACCCTCGCGCTGCCCGATCCCGACGGCGACGGCTGGCTGGTGTATGCGCTGGCGGCGACGGACGAGCCGGACACGATCATGATCGGCGGCCACGTGCGCTACACGATCAGTGCCGACGGCGGCAGCATCGAGCACGCAGAGCCGCTGGCGACGTCCTGTGCGAAGGCGCCGCGCGCCGAACTGGAGCGCGCGGCCGTGACGCAGGGCAGCGAGGGGCTCGCGCTGCGTACCTCGCTCGCCGCGATGCCGCTGGAGACGCACGTATTCCTGAGCCTGACGCATGAGCTGCCGCTGTTCGTCGTCGGCTCGGATCTGAAAATGTGGAAAGTCGATGCGGGCCACATGCAGGTGGTGCGCGAAAAACCGGGACCTGCCACGCCATGAATCGCTACTGGAACGAAATCGTGCGCGGCCTCTCGCCCTATGTGCCCGGCGAGCAGCCGAAGATCGACAGGCTCGTGAAGCTGAACACCAACGAGAACCCGTATCCGCCGGCACCAGGCGTGCTCGACGCAATCCGCGCGGAGACCGGCGCGGCGCTGCGGCGCTATCCCGATCCGAACGCCGATCGGCTGAAGGCCGCGATCGCCGCGCACTTCGGCCTCGCGCCGGCACAGGTCTTCGTCGGCAACGGCTCGGACGAAGTGCTCGCGCACGCCTTCCACGGCCTGTTGAAGCAGCAGGCGCCGGTCCGCTTTCCGGACATCACCTACAGCTTCTATCCGGTCTACTGCCGGCTCTACGGCATCGACTACGAAGCGGTGCCGCTGGGCGAGGATTTCAGCGTCGATCTCGCCGGCTATGCGGGGCGCTGCGGCGGCGTAATCCTGCCGAACCCGAATGCGCCGACGGGCTGCGCGCTGCCGCTCGCGGCGATCGAAACCCTGCTGCGGCTGCAGCCCGACGTGGTGGTGGTGATCGACGAGGCCTATGTCGATTTCGGCGCCGACAGCGCCGTCGCGCTGATCGAGCGTCATCCCAACCTGCTCGTCACGCAGACCCTGTCGAAGTCGCGCTCGCTAGCGGGCCTGCGCGTCGGCTATGCGCTGGGCGACGCCGGCCTCGTCGAAGGCCTGGAGCGGGTCAAGAACAGCTTCAACTCCTATCCGCTCGATCGGCTCGCGATCGCCGGCGCCGTCGCGGCCTTCGAGGATCGCGAGCACTTCGAGGCGACGCGCCGCAAGATCATCGCGAGCCGCGAGCGGCTCGCTCAGGCGCTGGCGGCGCTGCGCTTCGAGGTGCTGCCGTCCGGCGCGAACTTCGTGTTCGCCCGCCATGCGACGCGCGATGCCGCCGAGCTCCAGCGCAGCCTGCGCGAGCGCCGCATCATCGTCCGTCACTTCGCCCAGCCGCGCATCGAACAGTTCCTGCGCATCACCGTCGGCACCGACGAGGAATGCGACGCACTGGTCGCGGCCGTGGACGAGATCCTCGCCACGTAGGCATACGCGCGACGGGGAAGCCGAATCCCGGATTCGCTGCGCTCATCCGGGCTACGAAGAAAGTGGGAGGGCTTGCGGGCTTCGTAGCCCGGGATCTTCGCCAGCGCTAGGCGTCCGCTTCCGGGATATCGACCGCCTCCACCACCAGCCCCGTTTCGCCGAGCATCGCGAGGAGCTCGCGCATGCGCGCGACTGGGCCGGTGGTCAGCACGCGCGTGCGCGGAACGCCGTCGCCGTCGATCAGTCGCGCATGCTCGAGGCGCCGGCGCAGTTCGCGCGCGACGGCAGGCGCCGGATCCATCACGCGCATCGCGGGCCCCGCGACCGCTTCGATGGTCGCGCGGATCAGCGGGAAATGCGTGCAGCCGAGCACGAGCACATCGGCGCCTGCCTCGCGCAGCGGGGCGACGTGCCGTTCGACCAGGGCGCGCGTCGCAGGCCCGTCGAAATCGCCGGCCTCGATGCGTTCGACGAGCCCCGTGGCCGCGCGCGCGAGGATCGCGACGTCGCGCCCGTGCGCATCGCGCAGGCGCGCGAGCTGCGCGCTGCTCACCGTCCGCTGTGTCGCGAGCACCCCGACGACACCGGTCGCCGTCATCGCCGCGGCCGGCTTCACCGCCGGCTCCATCGCGACGATCGGCACGCTGAAGCGCGCGCGCAGCGCCGCGACGGCGGCCGCCGTCGCCGTGTTGCAGGCGATCACCAGCGACTTGGCGCCCGCCTCGACGAGATGCCGCGCGATCGCCTGCGCGCGCGCCGCGACCTCGGCCTCGCTGCGTTCGCCGTAGGGGGCATAGGCGGAATCGGCGACGTACAGCAGCGCTTCCTGCGGCAGCTCGCGCCTGACTTCGCGCAGCACCGACCAGCCGCCGATACCGGAGTCGAAGAGGCCTATCGGGGCTCGGAGCTGCGCGCGCATGAATGGCGCAAGAGGATAGACAGGGGAATCGCGGAAAGGAACCGCGGCGGCACATTTCGCTCGTGGTCGGGGCGGACGATGCGCCCGGCGTCGAGGCTGGCGACAACGCTTCCTTGCGTCGGCATCTCGCAGCCCGGATGCCGGGCTTCCTTCGTCAGCCCAAGCGACGACCGCGATGCACCGTCACCCGAGCGGGCTCTGATCTCCGACTCGGGCTACGCAACTTCCTCTACGTCGAGCGCCGCTGACGCAGGCCGAGGCCGACCAGGCCCGTGCCGAGCAGCGCGAGCGCCGGCGGCAACGGGACAGGGGTGACTTCGACGGCGAAGAACGAAGTGCGCGTTCTTGCATCGGAGTCGGACACGTCGCAGAAGCTCGCTGCCGAACACGGGCGATCGTCGACGAGGGTCGGTGTGAAGTTGCCCTCGCCCTGGCGCGTGAAGCCGTCCGACAATGCCGGACCGATGGCGAAGTTGTCGTACTGGGTCACGGCCAGCGTGTAATCGCCCGGGTCGAGCACGAGACTGAGGAACGCGTCGAAGCCAGCGCTGCTCGCGGGGTCGACGCGGTCGAGGCCGCCGTCGTCGTTCCATTGCAGCAGCTGTCCGGCGGCATCGAACACGCTCAGGATCACGTCGAAGCCGCCCGCCGGCACGACGGTGCCGTCGGACATCGTGCCACCGGCATAGGACCAGGACTCGAAGCGATACGCGCCGGTCGTGTCGATGTGGATGGTGGTGGTGAAGACGTCGTCGTCGGTGGCGAGATTGCCCGTCACGACGGCGACCGGGGCGGCCTCGACGGCGGTGGCCATCGAGGCGAGGACCAGCAGCAGGCTGCCGGCAGTACGCATGTCCAGCGTCATGGATCCTCCTGATCGACCCGCTGCCTGCGGGCTGCCCCGATTATGCGCAGACCGATGCCACGAAAACCGGGCGCATTTCGCAGTCGGGCCAGCTACGCCGTCGCGCAACGAAACTTCACGATTCGGACCGGTCGCACGGCGCGGACTTCCGCGCGGGACCGTCACGTGGAAAAGGCGCGAGGGAATGCCGCGCAGCGGCCGGTGGGCCGTTCGTCGGTATCGACGACGCCGTGCGCCTGCAACCAGGCGCGGGCATCGTCGGCATCCTGCTCGAACCAGTCGCGCGCGTTGCCGAGGCGGAAGCTGTAGCCCCAGGCGTCCATGTCGGCGAGCATCCTTGCCCGGCTGGCGCCGGGCAAGGCCGGCGCCAGCAGCACCTGCAGATAGCAGACGCCGCACTCCTCGCCGACGTCACCGCCGGCATCGGTATCGAGCGCCGCCCGTCGCGCATCGTCCGCGCAGATGTAGTGGCAGGCCTCGTGCAGCGCCGAGTGCAAGGGCGTATCGGCGCGCACGAAGAGCGCATGAGCGACGAGCCCCGCCTCGCACTCGCCCCAGTAGCTGCCGGGAATCGGCTCCGCCGTGACGTGGCGAAGCTCGAGGCCGTAAGCGTGGAGCAGCGCCGCGAGCGCGCGCGACAATTCGCCGTCGGCGGCGCCCAGGCGCAGCACGTCATCGAACTCCCGCATCACCGCCGCTGCGGCCAGTGCGCGGGATGCATGCGCCGGCAGGCCGGCCCCTTGCGCCGCAACGGCCGCACCTCGACATCCTCGGCCGCCAGCGGCGCGAGCAGCTCCGCCGCCTCGGCGTCGCGGGCCTGCACGACGCGCGTGACGGTGCCGTCCACCGTGCGATAGCGCAATTCGAATTCGTTCATCGAACCTGCAGCGTAATCCGCGCGCAGCTGCGGTGCCAGCGTGTGCGAATCCCTCTCAAGGCGCCACCGGCACCACCTTCTGCGTCACCGTCCAGTCGTGGCAGCCGTCGCAGCGGCGCAGCGGGCCGCTGTCGTAGCCGGCGCTCGCGATGCGGGCGTGGCAGTCGCGGCAGAGATGATGGAAATCGCGCTGGACCGTCACGGCCAGCTCGGGGCGCTGCTTGTGACAGAAGTAGCAGGAGTCGCGGCCGGTGTCGTCGAAGAAGTTGTGATGGCAGGTCTTGCAGGACACCGCGTAGTGATCCTGGTGATCGAAGACGATCGCGGTCATCGGGGCGGCGACGATCGCGTGCTGTCGCCATTGCCAGCCGAGCAGCAGCAGCGCGGCGACGACGCAGGCCAGCGCGGCGATCCGGGGTCGCGTCACAGGCAACGGCCGTGCGGGCAGGGATAGGGATGCGGCGCGGGCGGCTGCTCGGGCGCCGGGCGCCACGCGAACAGCGCGACGGCGACGGCGACGAGCACGCACAGCGACCACACGAGGCGCGTGCCGACGGCGCGCCGCGCGCTGTGGGGATGGGGCGCAGCGGCGGCGAGGCGCGCCGGCGGCCGGTGATGCCAGACCAGCGACAGCAATGTCGGCACGCCCAGCAGCCAGCCGGCGACCGCCAGTGCGGTCGGCGTCGCGACCCAGTAGGCCGATCCCCACAAGTGCCAGCCCGTGAGCGCGACCGCCGCCGCCGACATCCCCGCATGCCAGCGCCGCCAGCTCGGGTGCGGCCTGTGCCTTCGCGCGCGTCCCAGCGAG
>JBFWSI010000072.1:0-10664 GCA_050248455.1 Gammaproteobacteria bacterium
CAGTCGGACAGGATTATCTTTCTCTTCAAAGACTTACAGATCGCCTTGTGCGGCGTTACGACGCCGCCATCCTGCAGGTCCTGCGCTCGAACGCGGCCTATGCGCATCCGGATGTCGCCGAGCGCGACTATCTCGAGCAGTGGGTCGAGGAGCTCGCGGCCGCGCTGCGCGCGATCGAAGGCGCCTCGCGCCAGCGCGCGAGCCTGGACTACGGCGATCCGCTGCACTGGACGATCCGCCTGTCGATGCTCCAGCACGGCATCGAATCGGAGTCGCGCTTCGACCGCGATTTCTTCTATTCGAGCGAGTACCGCCAGCTGGTGCAGCTCGCCGGCACGCTGGACATGCCGCGCCAGGTCTGTCGCGCGCGGCGTGACGACAACGAGCACGATGCCGCGAATCTCCGGCTCGCCCTGGACTGGCTGATCGAGGACGCGAAGCGAGGCGTCACCACGCAGCGTTACAAGGGCCTCGGCGAGATGAATCCCGAGCAGCTGTGGGAGACGACGATGAACATCGAGACGCGCAACCTGATGCAGGTGAAGATCGAGGACGCCGTCGCCGCCGATGAGATCTTCTCCACGCTGATGGGCGATCAGGTCGAGCCGCGCCGCGAGTTCATCGAGCGCCATGCCTTGAGCGTGACGAATCTCGACACCTAGCCCGCCGTCCCCGCTCAATCGACCGCAGTCGCGGCCCAGCAGACGACCGCTGCCGCACCCGCCGCGCGCAGCGCCCGGACGGCTTCGCGGAACGTGGCACCGGTGGTGGTGACGTCGTCGACGACGAGCACGCGCAGACCGGCCACCGCTGCATCGGCCCGCATGTGGCCGGCGAGATTGCGCAAGCGCGCGCTGCGTCCGAGCCCGCGTTGCGGGCTGCCGGCGTCGCGCTTCAGCGCAGCGGTCCACAGCGGTCGCCCATGTGCGGCGGCGATCGGCTTGGCCATCTCTAGCGCCTGGTTGTAGCCGCGCCCGATCGCCCGCCGCCAATGCTGCGGCACGGCGCACACGACCTCGCAGCCCGCCGCTGCCGCTATCGGCCGCGCCATCATCCAGCGCCCGATCTGCTGCGCGAGCCCGCAGTCGCCGCCGAGCTTCGCGCGCCCGATGCATTCGACGATCGGGAAGGCGTAGTGAAAGCTCGCATGCACCTCGCCGGCGGTCCGCAGCTGCGAGTGTCCGCGCCAGGGCAGATCGGCAATACATCCGGAGCACAGCGCAGGGCCCTGCGTCGCCGCCGCGCACAGCACGCAGCGCGCGGGCAGCCAGACGCCGAGCTGGTCAAATTTTGGCCAGTTGTAAGCCCCGAGCCCTTCGATTAACTTTGCCCAGCGGCCGTCCATTGCGCCGTTCCATCCGAATTGCCGTCACCGCTTCCTTGCCGAGGTTTCGATGCTCAACGCCCAGCGCCAGCCCGCTCCGTCCCTGCCGACCGAACGTCACGACTGGACGGTGCCCGAAGTCGAAACCCTGCTGCAGCAGCCGTTCAACGATCTGCTGTTCCGCGCCCATCAGGTCCATCGCGAGCATTTCGATCCGAACAGCGTGCAGCTGAGCACGCTGCTGAATATCAAATCGGGCGGCTGCCCGGAAGATTGCGCCTACTGCCCGCAGAGCGCGCGTTACCAGACGGGCGTCGCCAACGAAGCGCTGCTCGACGTCGGCACCGTGCTCGACGCCGCGCACAAGGCGAAGGAGGCCGGCGCCTCGCGCTTCTGCATGGGCGCCGCGTGGCGCGCGCCCAAGGATCGCGACATCACGAAAGTCGCCGAGCTGATCGAGGCGGTCAAAGGCCTGGGTCTCGAGACCTGCGTGACGCTCGGCATGCTGAAGCCGCAGCAGGCGCGGCAGCTCAAGGACGCCGGGCTCGATTACTACAATCACAATCTCGACACCTCGCCCGAGTACTACGGCCAGATCATCTCGACGCGCACCTACGAGGATCGCCTCGATACGCTCGACGCCGTGCGCCAGGCCGGCATCAACGTCTGCTGCGGCGGCATCGTCGGCATGGGCGAGGGCGTGCAGGATCGCGCCGGTCTCCTGTGCACGCTCGCGAACATGCCAGTGCATCCGGAGTCGGTGCCGATCAATCAGCTCGTGCGCGTCGAAGGCACGCCGCTCGCGCACGAAGCGCCGATCGACTGCTTCGACGTCGTGCGCGTGATCGCCGTCACGCGCATCATGATGCCGAAGGCCTACGTGCGCCTGTCTGCGGGCCGCAAGGAGCTCGGTGAAGCGGGCCAGGCGCTCGCCTATTTCGCCGGCGCGAACTCGATCTTCTACGGCGAACAGTTGCTGACGACGCCGAACCCGCAGGTCGACGACGATCGTCAGCTCTTCGAAAAACTCGGCATCACGCCGAGCACGACGCACGCGCACGGATGACGGGCGAGTCCGGCGGCGCGACGTCGGCGCAGCCGGCGCGCCTGCGCGCGCGCACGCTGGACGAACGCACGAGCGCGACCGGTCCCATCGTCCGCTTCGGCGCGCGCAGCCTCGTCAACTTCTGCAGCAACGATTATCTCGGTCTCGCCGCGCATCCCGCCGTGCGCGAGGCCGCGGTGCGTGCGATCGCGCACTACGGCGTCGGCGCCGGTTCGGCGGCGTTGCTCGGCGGCTGGACCGAGGCCCATCGTGAATGCGCGACGCGCATCGCGCGCTACCTGCATCGCGATCGCGCGCTGCTGTTCTCTTCCGGCTATCTCGCGAATCTCGGCACGCTCGCGAGCTTCGCCGGCCGTCACGACGAAATCTTCCACGACAGGCTGAACCATGCTTCGCTGATCGACGGTGTACGCCTGTCCGCTGCCCGCTCGACGCGCTACCGCCACGCCGACGCCGAGGATCTCGCGCATCGTCTCGCCGCGTCCACGGCCGGGCGGAAGATCATCGTCACCGACGGCGTGTTCAGCATGGACGGCGATTGCGCGCCGATCGTCGCACTCGCGCAGCTCGCTCGAGCGCACGACGCCCTGCTCGTCTGCGACGACGCCCACGGCTTCGGCGTGCTCGGCGGCGGCCGCGGGCTGCTCGCCGACTGCGGCTTGACGCAGGACGACGTGCCCCTGCTCGTCGTCACCTTCGGCAAGGCGCTGGGCGTCAGCGGTGCGGCCGTAGTCGGGCGCGAGGATCTGATCGAAGCGCTGCTGCAGCGGGCGCGTACCTTCATCTACGACACGGCGACGCCGCCCGCGCTGCCGGCGGCGTGCAGCGCCGCGCTCGATCTGATCGAAGGCGACGACACGCACGTCGCGCGCCTGCAGGCGAACATCACGCGCTTCCGGACCGCGCTCGTCGGCGCCGGCCTCGCGCTGCCGGCCTCGACGACGGCGATCCAACCCGTCGTGCTCGGCGACGACGCGCGCGCCCTTGCCGCAGCGGCCGCCCTCGATGCCGCCGGTTACTACGTGCGCGCGGTGCGCCCGCCGACGGTGCCGGAAGGCACTTCGCGCCTGCGCATCTGTCTCTCGGCCACGCACGAGCCGGCGCAGATCGACGGCCTCGTGGGCGCGCTGGCCCAGGCGCTCGATCGGCTGCCCGCCGCCCCGGCCTGATGGCGAGCGAATTCGACACGCGCGCGGTGCGCCGCGCCTTCGACGAGGCCGCCGCGACCTACGATCTGCACGCGGCCCTGCAACGCGAAGTCGCGACGCGGCTGGTCGAACGCCTCGCGTACACCACGCTGGCGCCTGCGCTGATCGTCGATCTCGGCGCCGGGACGGGTTACTGCACGCAGCTCCTCGAACGGCGCTATCGCAAAGCGCGCGTCGTGCTCGCCGATCTCGCGCCCGCGATGCTCGCCACCGCGCGCCGCGCGGCGCCGCGCTGGTTCGCGCGGCGTCACTACGTCTGCGCCGACGCGCGCGCGCTGCCTTTCGCGGACGCGAGCGTGGATCTGATCGTGTCGTCCTTGACGATGCAGTGGTGCGAGGATCTGCTCGCCGTGTTCGCCGACTGTGCGCGCGTGCTGAAGCCCGGCGGGCTCGTGCTGTTCTCGACCCTCGGACCGGATACCTTGAAGGAGCTGCGCGCGGCCTGGGGCAACGTCGACGACGCGCCGCACGTGAACCGCTTCCGCGACATGCACGAAGTCGGCGACGCGCTGATCGAAGCCGGTCTGTCGAGTCCGGTGATGGAACGTGACGACCTCGTCGTGACCTATGCGGACGTGCTGACGCTGATGCGGGATCTGAAGGGCATCGGCGCCCACAACAGCTTGAGCGAGCGCAACAGGACCCTGACCGGGCGGCACCGGCTCGCGGCGCTCACCGCGGCCTACGAGCCCTTCCGTCGCGACGGGCTCCTGCCGGCGACCTACGAAGTGGTCTACGGCCATGCCTGGGCGCCGCATCCGAATACTCGCCGGCAGGACGGCACTACGGTGGCGAGTTATCCGCTGAGCCGGCTGCGTCGTCGCGAACCTTGATCGAGAGTGCACCGGCAATGAAGCAGCTCCCGCATCTCTTCGTCACCGGCACCGACACGGGCATCGGCAAGAGCATCGTCACCGCTGGACTGCTGCGCGCCCTCGCCGGCCGCGGCCTGCGCGTGGCCGGCATGAAGCCGATCGCCGCCGGTGCCAGCCGGGTCGACGGGGTGCTGATCAACGAGGATGCCGAACTGCTGCGCGCCTGCGCCAACCTGCCGTTGACACGCGAGCTCGTCTGCCCCTGCCTCTACGAGGCGCCCACTGCGCCGCACCTTGCTGCCGCGGCCGTGGGTGAGACGATTGACCTCGCGCGCATCGCGGCGGCCTATGCGACGCTTCGCGCGCAAGCCGACGTCGTGCTCGTCGAAGGCATCGGCGGCTGGGCTTTGCCGCTGTCCGAGACCGCGATGCTCGCCGATCTGCCGCGGCGACTCGGCCTGCCGGTGCTGCTCGTCGTCGGTGTGCGCCTCGGCGCGCTGAACCACGGGCTGCTCACCGCCCGCGCGATCGTCGACGACGGCTTGCCGCTCGCGGGTTGGATCGCGAACGTGCTGGCGCCTGATTACGCATGGGCAGAGGGCACCATCGAAACGCTTGCCGCGCGGGTGCCGGCACCGCTGCTCGCCCGCGTCCCCTTCCGAGCCGATCCGACGCCCGATACTATCGCGCCATTCCTCGCGGCGGCGGCGGCACGCCTCGCTGCGCCTTGAATCGACGGACGCAGCGGGCGGGCGACGATGGTCGAGAAATTCGACAGCGACAAGCGCGACGAAACCGTCTGGATCGTACGCCCGACACGCTCGTTGACCTGGCCGCAAGCCAAGCGCTGGCTCTGCGTCATCTCCTTCATCCCCTTGGGGAGCGGCGTGATGTTCCTGTGGTTCGGCGTGCCGCTGGTGCTGCCTTTCGCGGGCCTCGAAGTCCTGCTGCTGTGGGCGGCGTTCTGGTACGTGCACTGGACCGGCCAGTGGCGCGAGGTGATTCGGCTGACGCCACGCTATCTCATCATCGAGAAAGGACGGCGCGGCCCCGAGCAGCGCTACGAGTACGAGCGGGCCTGGGTCGGCGTCGCCCTCGATGAAAGAGGCGGCTGGCTGCCGAGTCGCTTGCGCATCGGATCTCATGGCAAGGTCGCGGATATCGGCAATTTCCTCACCGACGGTGAACGCCGCACACTGGCCCTCGCGCTGATTAACGCGCTGGGAAAAACTCGATAGAATGATATAGGTCAAGAAAAGGTCGACGGTCTACTTGACGAGGTGATTGCGCGCCGGAACGAAGATGGCCCGCGAACGACCGCCGGCCGCGGCGGCCCACCCGCCGGATAACGATGAACCGAGCCCTCGTGCTCGAAGCCTTTGGGAGTCCTTGCATGACGATCTCGATGTCCAAGCTCGCCCGCTACGGGTCGGGAGCCGCGTTGCTTTCGGCGCCGTGGGTGGCGCAGGCCGCGTGGGAATTGAACCTGACCAAGGGCGTCACGCCCTACAGCGAGACGGTCTACCACCTGCACATGATGATCCTGTGGATCTGCGTGATCACGGGCGTCCTGGTGTTCGCCGCGATCTTCTACTCCATCCTCAAGTTCCGGAAATCGAAGGGCGCGGTGGCGGCGCAGTGGCACGAGAGCACGCTCGTCGAGTTCTGCTGGACGGCTGTGCCCGCGGTCATTCTGGTGGTGATGGCGGTGCCGGCGACCAAGGCGCTGATCATGATGGAAGACGTCTCGAACAGCGCGATGACCATCAAGGTCACGGGCTACCAGTGGCGCTGGCGCTACGACTACGTCAACGAAGGCATCGGCTACTACAGCGCCCTCGCCAAGCCGAGTGACGCCGCGCGCCAGCTCGGTTCCGGCATCGATCCCGAGACCGTCGAAAACTATCTCCTCGAAGTCGACAACGAGCTGGTCGTCCCGGTCGGCCAGAAAATCCGCTTCCTGACCACCGCGGCCGACGTCATCCACGCCTGGTGGGTGCCGGCGCTCGGCTGGAAGCGCGATGCCGTTCCCGGCTACATCAACGAATCCTGGGCGCTGATCAAGGAACCGGGCATCTACCGCGGCCAGTGCGCGGAGCTGTGCGGCAAGGACCACGGCTTCATGCCGGTGGTCGTGCGCGCGCTGCCCGAAGCGGATTACAAGGCCTGGGTCGAGAAGATGAAGGCCAGTCAGGCGCCGGCCACCGCCGCGGCCGCCGACGACGGACGCGAGGTCGCCGTCGCCGCCGCCCGCTGATCGCCGTTCCGACCTCCACAGCATCGACAGTTTGAGGGAAAGCCCATGAGTGAGGCAGCCGCCCATCACGACGACGCGCACCACGCGCACCACGCACCGACCGGCATCAAGCGCTGGCTGGTGACGACGAACCACAAGGACATCGGCACGATGTACCTGGTGTTCTCGCTGATCATGTTCTTCATCGGCGGCACGATGGCGATGATCATCCGCCTCGAGCTCTTCCAGCCGGGACTGCAGTGGGTCGATCCGCAGTTCTTCAACTCGATGACCACCATGCACGCGCTGGTGATGATCTTCGGGGCGGTGATGCCGGCATGGACGGGCTTCGCGAACTGGCTGATCCCGATGATGATCGGCGCGCCCGACATGGCGCTGCCGCGCCTGAACAACTGGAGCTTCTGGATCCTGCCGTTCGCCTTCACGCTGCTGCTGTCGACGCTGTTCATGCCGGGCGGCGGGCCGGCCGGCGGCTGGACGATGTATCCGCCGCTGGTGCTGCAGCTCGGCGACGCCTTCCCCTTCCTGATCTTCGCGGTGCACTTCATGGGCGCCTCGTCGATCGCCGGCGCGATCAACATCATCGCCACCGTGTTCAACATGCGCGCGCCGGGCATGACGCTGATGAAGCTGCCGCTGTTCGTGTGGACCTGGATCATCACGGCCTTCCTGCTGATCGCCTCCATCCCGGTGCTCGCCGGCGCGGTGACGATGCTCCTGACCGACAAGTTCTTCGGTACCTCGTTCTTCAGCGCGGCCGGCGGCGGCGATCCGGTGATGTTCCAGCACATCTTCTGGTTCTTCGGCCACCCCGAGGTCTACATCCTGATCCTGCCGGCCTTCGGCATTGCATCCGCGATCATCCCGACCTTCGCGCGCAAGCCGCTGTTCGGCTACAGCTCGATGGTGTACGCGGCGGCGTCGATCGCCTTCCTGTCCTTCATCGTGTGGGCCCACCACATGTTCACCGTCGGCATGCCGCTCGCCGGTGAGCTCTTCTTCATGTACGCGACGGTGCTGATCGCGGTGCCGACCGGCGTAAAGGTGTTCAACTGGACCGCGACGATGTGGCAGGGCTCGATGAGCTTCGAGACGCCGATGCTGTTCGCGATCGCCTTCGTCGTGCTGTTCACGATCGGCGGCTTCTCGGGCCTGATGCTCGGCGTCACGCCGGTCGACTTCCAGTACCACGACACCTATTTCGTCGTCGCCCACTTCCACTACGTGCTCGTGACCGGCGCGATCTTCGCACTGATGGCCGGCACCTATTTCTGGCTGCCGAAGTGGACGGGCCACATGTACGACGAGAAGCTCGGCAAGCTGCACTTCTGGCTGTCGACGATCTCGGTGAACGTGCTGTTCTTCCCGCAGCACTTCCTGGGCCTCGCCGGCATGCCGCGCCGCATTCCGGACTACTCGGTGCAGTTCGCCGACTGGAACATGGTGTCGAGCATCGGCGGCTTCGTGTTCGGCGCTTCGCAGATCCTGTTCGTGGTCTGCATCGTGAAGTGCGTGCGCGGTGGCCAGAAGGCGACCGCACAGGTGTGGGAAGGGGCACACGGCCTCGAATGGACGCTGTCGTCGCCGCCGCCCTATCACAGCTTCTCGACGCCGCCGGCACCGGCGACGATCGAAGGCGGCATGCGCTGATCGGCCGGATGGTGATGACCCGGCAGGACGAGCGACGCAAGGCGGCGATGCGCACGGCGATCGTGCTGGCGCTCGTCGCGCTCGCCTTCTATCTGAGCTTCTTCGTCTCGAAGTTCTGAAGACATGCAGGACTCACGCAGCGGCGCGAACCGGCGCCTGGCGCTGAAACTGGCGGGGCTGACGGCCCTGATGTTCGGTTTCGGCTACACGCTCGTGCCGCTGTACAACGTGTTCTGCGAGGTCACGGGCCTCAACGGCAAGACCGGCGAACTGTCCGCCGCGCAGGCGGAAGCGATGAAGCCCGATCTCTCGCGCGAGGTGACGGTCGAGTTCGTCACCAGCGTCAGTGCCGGGCTCGCCTGGGAATTCAAGGCGCCGTCGCAGCAGGTGGTCGTCCATCCCGGCGTGGTGACCGCAGTGGAGTTCGAGGTCGTCAACCGGGAAGCCCGCGACATGGTCGGTCAGGCGATCCCGAGCGTCGCGCCGTCGTCGGCGGCGCGCTACTTCAGCAAGACGGAGTGCTTCTGCTTCAGCCAGCAGCCGCTGACGGCGGGCAAGGTCGCGAAGCTGCCGGTGCGCTTCGTGGTCGACCCCAAGCTGCCGGCCGAAGTCCAGACCGTGACGCTGGGCTACACGTTCTTCGAAGCCTTGCCCGGCAAGGCGCCGCCGGACAAGGCACCGAATCCGACGGGGGAGCGTCTGCCGCGCACCTGAGCACGGCAGACGATGGCAACTCAACTGAGCTACTAGCAGAGAGTACCGACATGGCACAGGCACACGCCGACATCACACACGCGCACTACTACGTCCCGGACTCGAGTCGCTGGCCCGTCCTGGCGTCGCTCTCGATCTTCGGCTGCTTCGTCGGTGGCGCACTTACGCTCAATGGTGCGTCGATCGGCCCGACGGTGCTCGGCGCGGGCTTCCTGTCGCTGTTCGTCGTTCTCTTCGGCTGGTTCGGCGACGTCATTCGTGAGAGCGAGCGCGGCACCTACGGGCATTGGGAAGACGTCAGCTTCCGCATGGGCATGATGTGGTTCATCTTCTCCGAAGTCATGTTCTTCGCCGCCTTCTTCGGCGCGCTGTTCTACGCTCGCGTCTACTCCGTGCCGTGGCTCGGCGGCGCGGGTCACGCCGGGGCCACCCACGAGTTCCTGTGGCCGAACTTCCTGTCCGACTGGCCGCTGCTGAAGCTCCCGACCGACTACGGCTTCACCGCCGCGAAGGACGTGATCCCGGCCTGGGGCGTGCCCGCGATCAACACCGCGATCCTGCTCTCCTCCGGCGTCACGGTGACCTGGGCGCACTGGGGCCTGAAGGCGAACAAGCGCGGCCAGCTGATCCTAGGCCTCGCGCTGACGGTCGCCCTCGGTGCGCTGTTCGTGTTCCTGCAGGCCGAGGAGTACGGGCATGCCTACCACGAGCTGGGCCTGACGCTGAACGCGGGCATCTACGGCGCGACCTTCTTCCTGCTGACGGGCTTCCACGGCTTCCACGTGTCGATGGGCACGCTGATGCTGTTCGTGATCCTGCTGCGCGCCATCAAGGGTCACTTCAAGCCCGACCATCACTTCGCGTTCGAGGCAGTGGCCTGGTACTGGCACTTCGTCGACGTGGTGTGGATAGGCCTGTTCATCTTCGTGTACTGGCTCTGAGAGCCCTGCACGACGGAAACGAAAAAGGGCGCCCGAGAGCGCCCTTTTTCTTGTGCGGAACATTGAGATCGTACACGTGGTGCGCGGACCGGCCCGCGCCGCCGATGCTCAGTGCGGCTTGATGATCCCGAGCGACGCCAGCACCATGAGGATGATGAACAGCGCGACCGACAGCCCCACGCGTATCGTCAGCGCCTTCACCGTGTCGGTGCCCTCGCCCTTGCTGCGGAACAGGCTGCGAAAGGCCGAGATCAGCGACACGACGATCGCAATCAGCATCAGTATCACGAAGATCTTGATGAACGGCTGGTCTGCCATGGCGGCCTGGCGCGCGCGAGCGCGAACGTGGAAAGCGGACGGGCACTGTAGCTTTCCGTGCCCGGCCGCGGAAGAGGCATGACATGCCGCCGCCTGCCGCCTGGCCGCGCATCGCCTTCGCCCTCGCCCTGGTCGCGCTGCTGATCGCGCTCGGCTGCTGGCAGCTCGATCGCGCCGAACAGAAACGCGCGCTGCGCGCGGCCTTCGAGCGCCAGCTCGAGGAGGCTCCCATCGATCTCGCCCTGCACAGGGCCGAGCCCTTGAGCAATCACGCCTGGCGCAGGACGCGCGGCACGGGCCGTTACGAGCCGCCGATCCTCCTGCTCGAGAATCGCGTGCGCGACGGTCGCGTTGGCTACGAAGTCCTGACG
>JBFWSI010000073.1:0-10624 GCA_050248455.1 Gammaproteobacteria bacterium
GCAGCCGATCGTAGTCGAGCGCGGCATACGGCAGGCTCGCGCCGGGCTGCACGTCGAAGCTCGTGAGCCACAGCATCACCAGCCGCGCGGCGAGTCGCGCGTCGCCGCCGGCGAGCACGCGCAGCGTCGCGGCGGACGGCGCCGCCGGCAGCGGCTCGATGCGCGCGCGCGGCGGCGGCTGCGCCGCCTGCCAGGCGACGGCCGCGAGCAGGCAGCCGAGCAGCGCGAGGCGCGGCGCCGCCGGCACTTCGCGCCAGGCGCGCGTGCCGCCGGCGCGCTTCACAGGTTGCGCCGCTCGAAGTCGACGAGGCCCAGCGCCGCGAGCAGCGCGACGTAGATCGCCGCCTGCACGAGCGCATATCCAAGATCGACGCCGACGAGGCGCGCGTCGCCGAGCAGCCAGGCCGTCTGCGCGTAGCGCGAGAGGTCGGGCAGCACGAGCGCGAGTCCCTGCACGCCGCAGGCGACGAGCCGGTCACCGAGACGCGCCGGATCGCTCGCCGGCCCCTGCACCATCAGCACCAGGGCGGCGATCGCGCGCGACAGCATGTAGAAGCCGCCGACCGCGCCCATCGCCGGCGCGACGCGGCCAAGGCTGGTCGCGCAGGCGAGCGCGAGCGCGGCGACGATCGCGAGCTCGCAGGCGAAGGACAGCGTCCACGCCGCGAGCGCGAGCGGCGGCACCAGCGCCGCGAGCGGCAGTGCCGTCGCGCCGGCGAGCACGAGCGCCGCGCCCAGCTGAGCGCTCAGGCGCGCCAGATACCAGTTGCGTCGCGACAGCGGCCGCGCGAGCAGGGTGTCGAGCACGCGATCGTCGAGCTCGCGCACGAGCGCGACGACGATGGCGAGCGCGAAGAGCAGCGTGACGAGGGGCCGCGCGAGCCCGGCGTGGAACGTGATGCGCTGGGCGGCGACCTCGGTCACCGCGAGCCCGGCGAGGAAGTTCGCGAGCCCGAAGATGAGCGCGATGACCAGCAGCAGCAGCGCGACGCTGCGCGTGCGCCACCACTCGCGCGCGCCGAGGCGCAGGAGCGCGAGATACTGCGTGCATGGGCTCATCGGGAACTCCGGCTGCGATGCAACGGGCAGCCTCGGCCGTGCCCGGCACTCGTGAAGGATAGTAACATCGGCCGCGCGGCCTGCCGTCGCGCGCTTCGCGAGTTTCAACGTGTTTGACATTGCCGCCCTTCTCGACCGCCGCCGCGAGCACTGGATACTCGCGATGATGCTGCTGACCCTGCACGGCACGGTCGTCGCGGGCGCGGGCTCGGGCATCGCCGCGTCGCTGATGACGACGCACCTGGGCCTCTTCTTCCTGTGGCAGCCGATCTGGCGGCGCGACGAATCGCTGGCCTGGGGCCCCGCGGCGCTGGTGCTGCTGTTCACCGCGCTGTGCGCGATCGCGCTCGACTGGCTGCTGCTCTTCGCGTGGGTCGTGGTGCTGATCGGCATCGTCGCCGGTCGCTCGCTGGACACGCGCAAGGAGCGCTATGCGTACATGCTGACGCTCGCCGTGCTGATCGCGGAGCTGCTGATCGGCATCGTGCCGCCGTCCTTCGCGATCGTCAGCTTGCATTCGAGCGTGTCGGAGGCGTTCCGGATCGTGCTGACGATCGCGCCGCTGAGCCTGCTGCTGCTGCCGCGGGTCAGCGCGCCGCGCGCGGCGTTTCCGCTCGAGTTCTTCCGCGGCATCATCGTCGCGCAGATCGCCGCCCTGCTCGCGCTCGGCAGCGTCGTGCTGTCCTACCAGCGCGGTCTCGACTATCCGAGCGCGCTGCTGACTGCGCTGATCGCGGTCGCCGCCTTCCTGCTCTTTCTCGCCTGGCTGATCGCGCCCGCCGCGGCACGCGGCGTCGGCAGCCTGTGGGAGCGCTCGGTGCTGAACATCGGCACGCCCTTCGAAGCCTGGATCTCGCGGCTCGCCGATCTCGCGGCGCGCGAGTCCACGGTCGCGGCGCTGAACGACGCGGCCCTCGACGATCTCTGCGCGATGCCCTGGGTCGCGGGCGCGAAGACCGCCGACGGCACGCTGCGCGGCCGCGCGACCTCGCACCACGTGCGGCTCGCGAGCGGCCCGGTCGACGTGACGCTCTATGCCGAGCGGCCGATCGGCCCGGCGCTGCGTCACCACGCGCGCCTGCTCGTCGAGATTCTCGGCCAGTTCTGCGTCGCGAAGCGCCGCGAGATCGAGCAGGCGCATCAGGCTCAGTTGAAAGCCGTCTACGAGACCGGCGCGCGCGTCACGCACGACATCAAGAATCTGCTGCAGTCGCTGAAGATCATGGCCGCGCCGGTGCCGCGCGGCGAGGCGCAGCGGGAAGAAGAGCAGCTGCAACGACTGCGCCGCCAGCTGCCGCAGGTCGTGCAACGCCTGCAGGTCGCACTGGACAAGCTGCAGCAGCCCTCGGCCGCGCCGCGCGCCGAGCGCACGCTCGCCGCGTGGTGGCAGCAGCTCTGCGCGCGCTGCGAAGGGCAGGCCTTCGCGCTGACCGCGCACATGACCACTCCCGCGCTGCTCGTGCCGGACGAATGCCTCGACAGCGTCGTCGAGAACCTGCTCGAGAACGCGCGCCAGAAACGAATCGCCGAGCCCGGCATCGAAGTCCGCGTGACGCTCGACAATCGCGGCGCGAGCTATGCGATAGAGGTCCTCGACGGCGGCAGCGCGGTGCCGGCCACGCTCGTCGAGGCGCTGTTCGAACGCCCCGTCGCTTCGGCGAACGGCCTCGGCATCGGCCTCTACCAGGCATATCGGCTCGCGCGGCATTCCGGGCTGTCGCTCGCGCTGGTCGAGAACCGCGACGGCGCGGTGCGCTTCAGGCTCACGAACGCGATCGCGACACCGATCGTCGCGGAAGACATCGATCTCACGCTGCCCGGCTGAAGCCGGGTGGCCCGAAGCGGAGCAATATCCATGACATGGAACACCGTCGAAGTCGAAACGCGCGGACGCATCGCCATCGTCAGCATGGCGCGCCCGGCGGCGCTGAACGCCTTCAACTACGAGCTGATCGAGGAGCTGACCGAGGTCGGACGCTCCTTCCACCGCAATCACGAGGTGCACGCGGTGATCCTGACCGGCAAGGGCCGCGGCTTCTGTGCGGGCTTCGATCTGAAGCAGGCGCCGGCCGCGGGCAGCTTCGCCGAGCGCCGCGATCGCACGCATCTCGGTCGCCACCTGTGCCGCGCCTGGGAGGAGATGCCGCAGACGACCATCGCCGCGATCGAAGGGCCTGCAGTCGGCGCCGGCGCCGCGATCGCGCTATGCTGCGACTGGCGCGTGCTCTCCGCGAACGCCTATTTCTACGTGCCGGAAGTGAAGATCGGGCTGACCCTGCAGTGGCAGGCGATCCCGCGTCTCGTCGCACTGGTCGGGCCGGCACGCGCGAAGCGCATCGTGATGCTGTGCGAGAAGATGCCGGCGCGACAGGCACTCGACTGGGGCCTGTGCGAGGAAGTCGCGCCGTCCGGCGGCGCGCTCGAAAAGGCGCTCGAGCTCGCCGCGAAGGCGCTCGAGATGCCGCCCGTGATCATGACGATGAGCAAGCAGGCGATCAACGCGACGGCCAATGCGCAGCTGCACGCGACTTCGTTCATGGACGCCGACGTGTCGATGCTGGTCTTCGACAGCGAGGACGCGGTCGCCGCGCGCGACGCGTTCCAGCGCAAGCAGGAAGAATAGCGATGAACCTTCTGCAAGGCAGACGCATCGTCGTCACGGGCTCCTCGCGCGGGCTGGGCCGCGCCTTCGCCGTCGCGATGGCGAAGGAAGGCGCGAGCATCGTGCTGAACGGCACCAACGCCGACGCCCTGCGCGATGCCGAGGCGCTGGTGCGCAAGGTCGGCGGCAAGGCCTCCAGCGTGCTCGGCTCGGTCGCCGACAGCGCCGTCTGCGCCAAGCTCGTGCAAACCTGCGTCGAGCACTTCGGCGGCATCGACATCCTCGTCAACAACGCCGGCGTGGTCCGCGATCGCACGCTGTTCAAGATGACGGACGCCGAGTTCGACGAAGTGATCGCCGTGCACCTGCGCGGCAGCTGGGCCTGCGGCAAGCACGCCGCGCTCGCGATGCGCGAGGCGGGCGGCGGCCACATCGTCAACGTGATCTCGAACTCGGGGCTGTGCGGCGGCTTCGGCCAGAGCAATTATGCGGCGGCCAAGGCCGGCATGCTCGGACTGCAGCGCACCTGGGTGCTGGAGCTCGCGCGCTACGGCATCCGTTGCAACGCGTTCTGGCCGATCGCCGCGACCGACATGACGCACGTCGTATTCGACAACGCGGCGCGCGACGCCGCGGCCAAGGGCGAGCCCGCGCCGTCCCCCGCCGAGCTCGGTTTCGGCAGCGCCGACGAGGTCGCCCAGGGCATGCTGTGGCTGGTGAGCGATGCGGCGAAACATTTCAACGGCCAGGTGATGAGCTTCAACGGCCGCAAGACCGCGCTGTGGACGCACCCGCGCGAAGTGCACGAGGCCTTCAAGCCGCAGGCGTGGACGCTTGAGGATCTGACGCGGCACTACGCGGCCGTCGCGCCCGAGCCCCTGTACCAGGCACGCTTCGTCGAATGAGTGAGGATCCCGGGTTCCGCTACGCTGCACCCGGGCTACGATGCGTTTGCGGATGCACCGGCTCGTCGTAGCCCGGGTGGAGCGCACCGCGCGCAACCCGGGATCGTCGAGGCCGTTCGGGTTCGCGAGGATCCCGGGTTCCGCTACGCTGCACCCGGGCCACGGCGCCGGCGCGCGCGAAGCCTCGTGCCAGGCATGACTCGTCGACTGCAAAAGGGGAGTGATACATGAGCGACAACATCGCGGGCAAGGTCGTCGTCATCACCGGTGCGAGCAGCGGGCTCGGCGCCGCGGCGGCGCACGCGCTGGCCGCGCGCGGCGCGAAGCTCGCGCTCGGCGCGCGCCGGCTCGATCGCCTGCAGGCACTCGCGCACGAGCTCGAAGGCAGCGGCGCGCAGGTGCTGGTGCGCGCGACCGACGTCACCGATCGCGCGCAGGTGCAGGCGCTCGTCGATGCCGCCGTCGCGGCTTACGGCCGCCTCGATGTATTCGTCGCCAATGCGGGACTGATGCCGCACTCGCCGCTGGAGCGGCTGAAGGTCGACGACTGGGATCGCATGATCGACGTCAACCTGAAGGGCGTGCTCTACGGCGTCGCCGCCGCGCTGCCGGTGATGAAGGCGCAGAAGAGCGGGCAATTCGTCTTCGTGTCTTCTGTCGCAGGCCACAAGGTGCGGCCGGGCAGCGCCGTCTACGCCGCGACCAAGCACGGTGTGCGCGTGATCGCCGAAGGCCTGCGCCAGGAGGTGAAGCCCTACGACATCCGCACGACGATCGTCTCGCCCGGCGCGGTGCAGTCCGAACTGCCCGACAGCATCACCGAGCCCGACATCGCGGCGAACGTGCGCAAGATCTACGAGATCGCCGTGCCCGCCGAGACCTTCGCGAACATGCTGGTGTTCGCGATGAGCCAGCCGCCGGAGGTCGACGTCAACGAAATCCTGTTCCGGCCGACGCGGCAGGAAATCTGAAGCCGCCGAGCGGAGGGAAATACCGTGAATGCCGATTCGTCTACCCCCGCGGCGGACGCGACGCTCGCGTTCCACGTCGCCGGCTTCGTCGTCAAGGGTCAGGGACACTGGAGCGAGGAGTCGCTGCGACAATTCCGCCACTTCCTCGCCCAGCAGCGGCTGCGGCCTGCGGACACGGCGCTCGCCGCCGCGCTCGCACAGGCACAGGCGGAGTACCGCGCGGCAAGCAAACAGCTCTACCTCTGCGCGGGCCTGCCGTGCCGGCGGCGCACGCTGTTCGATGCGGGCGATGCGCGGCTCGTCGAGCTCTCGCGGGACTGCGGCGTCACACTGGTCAAGACCGGCTGCCAGGGTCCGTGCAAGCACGCGCCGCTGATGACGCTCAAGCTCGACGATCGCACGGATACCTTCGCCGAGGTCGCGACCGAGCGGGACTGGCAGCGCATCCTCGCCTATGCCGCGACCGCCGCGCGCGCCGGCACGCTGCTCGTCGACGGCAGCGCGGTCGAGCGCTTCCGCTACGATCCCGTGCACGATCACGACAAGCCGGGCGTGCACCTGCAGCCGCTCGGCTTCCTGCTCGGCCGCTTCCGCGGCGAAGGCCGCTACGCGATGTCCGACTACGTCTTTCGCAAGGAGATGCACGGCAGCTTCGAGGCGGGCGGTCGCTTCATCGCCTTGAAGATGGACGCCTGCTATCCGCTCGCCGATGGCCGTCAGGACGTGCACAAGGCGCTGGTCGTCGTCGGCGCCGCGCCGGGCGGCGATCTCCGCGCCCATGCCTATACCGACGGCGGCCTCGTGCGCGAGTACGCCGTCGAAGCGATCGACGGCGCGCTGGGCTTCGCCGATCAGCCGCCCGGCCACGCCGACGAATGGACGCGCGCACGCAAGATCCTGCAACCGACCGAGTTCGGTTTCGAAGAGCGGCTGGAGGTCGACGACGGCAGCGGCATCTTCAAGCCGTACTACCGCGTGACGATGCAGCGCATGGCCGACTGCTGAACGGCCGCAAAGGCTTGGATGCACGGATCCCGGGTTCGCCACGCTGCGCCCGGGCCACGCAGTCGATTGCGATGGAGACGACGAACTTGGCGAGGAAACCGATCATGCGCCCTGCGACACCCCGCGTGACGCCGCTCGAGCCCCAGGAATGGAACGACGAGCAGCGCGCGCTGATGGAGCCGTTCGTGAAGAGCGGCACGGCCTGGAACGTATTCAAGACGCTCGTGCGCCACACGGGCCTGTTCAAGCGCTGGCTGCCGTTCGCGACGCACGTGCTCTCGAAGCAGACGCTGTCGCTGCGCGAGCGCGAGCTGCTGATCCTGCGCATCGGCTGGCTGTGTCGCGCGCCCTACGAATGGACGCAGCACGTGCAGATCGCACTGCGCGCGGGCATCACCGCCGAGGAAATCGAGCGCATCGCCGCCGGCCCCGACGCACCGGGCTGGCGCGCGCACGAGGCCGCCCTGCTGCGCGCGGCGGACGAGTTGCATCGCGATGCCTGCATCGGTGATGCAACCTGGTGCACGCTGGCGGAGACCTACGGCACGGAGCAGCTGATGGACGTGGTATTCACCGTCGGTCAGTACCGGCTCGTGTCGACGGCGCTCAACACCTTCGGCGTCGAGATCGACGCGGCGCTGCCGCGATTTGCGCTCACGCCCGACTGAAGCTTCCCCTCTGCTCGCGCGCGCGGATCGCGGCCGTCGCGCGCGCTCCCGCGCGAAGCAGGGACATGCGCCGGATTGCAGCGCGCGCCTCCTCGCCGTGCGCGCGAGACGCGAAGGCGCACCACGCTACGGCAGTGTGCCGCGCCAGGCGAGGGCGCGTCGGCATCGCGCCGCCGAGGCATGACTTGTGCAAAGCAGCATGCTGAGCGAAACCGGTTTTCCCGGCCGGATTTTCGCGGTCCTCGTACGTCCCTCACCTGGAGGAACCCGCTCATGCGCATGCCACGTCTTTCGCTCTGCGCCCTCGGCCTGCTCGCCTTCACACCCTTTGCCGACGCGGAGAACCTGCCGCCCTACGATCCCTCGAGCTTCACCGAAGCGGACTTCGATGCCTGGTACGAGCAGCACAAGGACGCGCAGCCGCAGTTCATCGACGGCGCGGTGCTGGGCGAAAAGGATCGCGAGCAGCTCGACCCCTTCGTGCCACCCGGCCTCGCGATGGCGGACTTCTACGGCGTCGACATCACGATCAAGGACGCGGGCGATCTGAGCCCGCCGCCGGCCTTCGTCGAGGCGACGCGGAAGTTCGCCGGCCAGGCCAGCATCGACGACAAGGGCGCCATCCGCAACTACACCGCGGGCACGCCCTTCGATCGCGCGAAGTTCGCGGCCGGCAGCCGCGAGGACGGCTATCGCGCGATGTGGAACTACAACTTCCGCTGGCAGCACTACGGGCTCAAGCTCGATCGCAACGACTGGGTGTGGGTCGAGCGCGGCGGCTCGCACGACACGCACGAGATCATGAACGACCCGATCGGCAAGGTGGCCTACGGCGGCGGCGGCACCTTCAATCGCGTGCTCACGATGCAGTACCAGCGCATCAACTGCATGAACCTCGCGATGCATGCGGAGACCGGCTATCGCTATCCCGATTCCTGGTGCGACGGCATCGAGTGGCGCGAGGTCTCCGATTTCAAGAGCCCCTTCGACATCTCGGGCACGGCCTTCATCATCTACAGGTCCGTGGACCCGTACAAACCGGACGACGCCTGGGCCTACATCCCGTCCTTGCGACGCGTGCGGCGCATCTCGGCGGAAGTGAAGTCGGACAGCCTGCTCGGCACCGAAGACACGCTGGAGGATTTCTACGGCTTCGCCGGCCGCATCGTCGACTGGGACTGGGAATACGTCGGCCCGAAGAAGATCCTCGCGATCGCGCGCTCGCGCTACGCGTCGCCGCGCTACGGCGGGCCGAACGGGATCTCGCAGATCGACGATTGGTCCGTGCGCGAGGTCGACGTCGTGAAGGGCCGGCCGAAGTCGGCGGGCCATCCGTACTCGCTGAAGATCATCATGTTCGACGCGCAGAACAACGTGTCCTACTACTCGGAGGCCTATGATCGCGCCGGCAAGATCTACAAGGTCTGGAAGATCCCCGCGCTGTGGACCGACGATCCGCAGGCCACGGACGTCGCGCCGAAGAACGCCGCGGACGCGACGCCGCCCGGCACGCGCATGAGCGGCTTCCAGGGCATCGACGTGCTGAACCTTCAGAACGGCCGCGCGACCTTGATCCCGACGCGGCTCGGCATGTCCTATCCGGCGATGGATCTGAAGCAGGCCAAGCGTGCCCTCGATCTCAACCGCCTGACGCAGGGACGCTGAGACACGGGCACCGTCGTGCGGATGTCCTCATCACACAGCAATCTTCGTGGCCCGGGTGGAGCGCGCAGCGCGCAACCCGGGATCGGGCGCTTCGAAGATCCCGGGTTCCGCTACGCTGCACCCGGGCTACGAAGATCTTCTCGTAGCCCGGAAGGAGCACCGCGCAGCGGCGCGGTTGTAAATGCCGATCCCGGATTCGCTACGCTCATCCGGGCTACGAAGACGGTCGTTCGCGATGCCGGGACTTGGCGCTGCGCGCCGTTTTTCTCGCTCTCGCCCGAGAATTGCTCAGTGGCATCGCGTGCTTCTGCCCGCGGTCAAGCCCTTTCGTCAGGCTTCCTTCGTCAGCCCAGGCTAGGAGCTGATCATCACGCTTCGGGGGCGCTCTTTTCCAACCCTCTTCTTCCTCCGTGTCCTCCGTGGCTATATAGCCGAGCGTAAATCCGCTCCACTGCCAGTTCGACGGCGTATGCCCGTGTAGGAACCTCCCACGTCATGCCCGCGCAGGCGGGCATCCACGCACTCCCCCGGCGTCCGGCGCAGAAAAGGAACCGCCCGACGGAGGCCTCCTCGTCCGGCGTGGATTCCCGCTGGCGCGGGAATGACGGTAATCAACACACAGGGGAGCGCATTTACGCTCAGCTATATAGATTGGAAAGGGCATGTCAGACACCGCAAAGCGCCGCGCTTCGCGCGGACCGCGCTCAAGCCGGCCCTAAAGGCGGCAAACGTTCGCGCAGGGCGGCGGCGGTGAGGCGCTTGCCGTCGATCACGACGGCGCGCAGTTCGTGGAGGATGTCCTGCAGGCGTGCGGCGCCGTCGGGCGCCGGCTGCAGGCGATAGGCGTCCGGGCCCGAATGGGTCGGCAGCAGCGCCCGGCCGTCGGCCGCGAAGAACTGCCACAATCCCGCGGCGACGTCGGCCGCGCGCGCATGGGCGATGCCTTCCGCCTCGCTCGCATAGCCGTAGACGCAGCGTTCCCTGGTTTCGAGCATCCAGATCATCGCCGCCCGTCGTCCGCGATCAGAAGCCCGGGGCGCGCGTCAGGCGCGACAGATCCGCATTGACGTCGAAGGTCTTCGCACGGATGCCGGTGATGCCGAAGCCGGCGAGACGCTCGCTGTGCTTCTTGGCGTAGGCCGCCGCGGTCTCGGGCGTTTCGAACAGATAGAGACCGCCGGCCACCCGCTCCGTCGCGTTCTCGGTCCAGATTTTCCACAGCAAACCCGGCTCCTCCGCGATCGAGCGCGCGAGCCCTTCGAGCGCCTGCGCCATCTCGGTGCCGAAGGGCCCGTCGAACGGAAAATCGAACTGCAGCAGCGTCGCCATGCTCATTCCTCGATAGATGTCGCCCGCGGCCATGATGCCGCGAAATCGGCGAACTGGGCAGCCTACGCTACGCGTTGTAGACGAGGCCACCGCGCTCCCTGTACAGCGCGAACACCGCGCGCGCCTCGTCGGCGAGCACGCCGAGCTCGATCGCGAGCCCGCGCGCTTCGAGATAGCGCCAGGATTCGGCGAACACGGGCCCCTCGTCGAAGCCGAGCGCGAGCGCATCCTCGCGCAGCGCGCCGCAGACGAGGCGGCCGATGCCGCTCCACAGCACCGCGCCCAGGCACATCGCGCAGGGCGTGCACGAGGTGTAGAGCACGCGCGGCGCGGCGGCCGCACGCCGCAGGGTCCACGAGCCGGCGGCCGCCTGCGCGAACATCAGCGCGACGATCTCGGCGTGCAGGCAGGCGTTGTTCG
>JBFWSI010000074.1:0-10597 GCA_050248455.1 Gammaproteobacteria bacterium
GCTGATCTTCACGGGCCTCAGGCTGTCGCTCGGCGTCGGCTGGATGGTGCTGATCGCGGCCGAGATGCTCGCGCAGAACCCGGGCCTCGGGAAGTTCGTGTGGGACGAATTCCAGAACGGCAGCGAGCAGTCGCTGGGGCGGATGATGGTCGCCGTGTTCACGATCGGCCTCATCGGCTTCGCGCTCGATCGCCTGATGCACACCGTGCAGCTGCTGTGCAGCCACGAATCGAGCCGCGCCTGAACGCGGCGCGCGAGGAGTATCCGATGCAGACCGCCCGCCGCTACGCCGATCTTCCGCCGCTCGCCTGGCCGCCCGGCAACCTCGCGCCGGCACTGCCCTTGACGCCGGTGCACGCCGACCCCGTGCCCCCGCCGCTGCTGTCGCTGCGCGGGGTCGCCAAGACCTGGGGACGCGATGCCGCGCGCGTGCCGGTGCTCGAGGACATCGAGCTCGACGTCCGCGACGGTGAGTTCCTCGCCGTCGTCGGCTATTCCGGCAGCGGCAAGACCACGCTGCTGTCGCTGCTGGCGGGACTGAGCCCGCCGGACGCGGGCACGATCACGAAGCGCGGCCGCGCGCTCGGCGGCCCCGGCCCCGATCGCGGCGTCGTGTTCCAGCGCTACGCGCTGCTGCCGTGGGCGACGGTCGCGGAAAACGTCGCGCTGGCGGTCGATGCCGCATTCCGCCGCGAGCCGCGCGCGGCCCGTGCGGCGCGCGTCGCGCATTACGTCGAGCTCGTCGGGCTCGCTGCCGCCCGCGATCGGCGGCCGGCCGAACTGTCCGGCGGCATGCGTCAGCGCGTCGCCGTCGCCCGCGCACTGGCCGCCGATCCGGACGTGCTGCTGCTCGACGAACCGCTGTCGGCCCTCGATGCGCTGACGCGCGCGAAGCTGCAGGACGAAATCGTTCGCCTGTGGGCCGCGGCGCGCAAGACCGTGGTGCTCGTCACCAACGACGTCGACGAAGCCCTGATGCTCGCCGATCGCATCGTGCCGCTGACCGTCGGCCCGCGCGCCACGCTGGGCCCCTCCTTCGCCGTCACCCTGCCGCGGCCGCGCGATCGCAGCGCGCTGAACCACGATGCGGACTTCCGCGCGTTGCGTCGCGAGCTCACGGCCTGGCTGCTCGACGCCGGGCGCGCCCGCGCACAGGCGGCGGCCGGCGTGCCCGCGCTGCCGGCCCTGCGTCCGGCGACGGCGCGCGTCCATGCGCCGCCCGGCGCACTGCATCGCGAGCGTGCGGCCGGCGATGCGCGCTACGTCGAGCTCACGCAGGTGTCCAAGGCCTATCCCGGCCGCGACGGCGCCGTGCCGGTCGTCGAGAACTTCGATCTGCGCATCGCGCGCGGCGAGTTCGTGTCGCTGATCGGTCATTCGGGCTGCGGCAAGTCCACGGTGCTCGCGCTGCTCGCCGGCCTGACGGCGAGCAGCGGCGGCGGCATCGTGCTCGATCACCGCGAGGTCGACGCGCCGGGCCCGGATCGCGGCCTCGTGTTCCAGTCGCCCAGCCTCGTGCCCTGGCTGAGCGCGCTGGACAACGTGATGCTCGGCGTGCGCCGCGTGTTCCCGCAGGCGAGCGCGCGCGAGCGCCGCGCGATCTGCGAGCACTATCTCGCGCGCGTCGGCCTCGGCGACGCGCTGCATGCCCGCGCGACCGAGCTCTCGACCGGCATGCAGCAGCGCGTCGGCATCGCGCGCGCCTTCGCATTGCAGCCGAAGCTGCTGCTGCTCGACGAGCCCTTCGGCATGCTCGACGCGCTGACGCGCTGGGAGCTGCAGGAAGTGCTGATGGACGTATGGTCCAGCCGGCGCCTGACGACGCTGTGCGTGACGCACGACGTCGACGAAGCGATCCTGCTCGCCGATCGCGTGGTGATGATGACGAACGGGCCGCGCGCACGCGTCGGCCGCATCCTCGAGGTGGCGCTCCCGCGTCCCCGCACGCGCCGCGCGCTGCTCGAGCATCCGGACTACTGGCGGCTGCGCGAGGCGCTGCTGTCCTTCCTCGCCGACGGCGCGCACGGAGCCGCGGCATGAGCGCGCGTCCGCGCCTGGTCGTCGTCGGCAACGGCATGGCCGGCATGCGCACCGTCGAGGCGCTGCTGGCGCTGGCGCCCGAGGCCTACGACATCACGGTGTTCGGCGCCGAGCCGCATCCGAACTACAACCGCATCCTGCTCTCGCCGGTGCTCGCCGGCGAACAGGCCTTCGACGAGACGGTGCTCAATTCGCGCGAGTGGTATGCGACGCACGGCATCCGGCTGCACGCGGGCAGCCCGGTCGTCACGCTCGCGCGGCGCGCGCGCGAAGTGCACAGCGCCGACGGCATCGTCGCGCCCTACGATCGCCTGCTGCTCGCGACCGGCGCCAGGCCCGTCGTCCTGCCGGTGCCGGGTCACGATCTCGACGGCGTGATCGGTTATCGCGACATCGCCGACACCGAGCGCATGATCGCCGCGGCCGCGCTGGGCGGCACGGCGGTCGTGATCGGCGGCGGCCTGCTGGGGCTCGAGGCGGCGAACGGCCTCAAGGCGCGCGGCATGGACGTGACCGTGGTGCACCTGCCGCCGACGCTGATGGAACGGCAGCTCGACGCGGTCGCCGGCCGCCTGCTCGCGGACGCGCTCGAGGCGCGCGGCATCCGTTTCGCGCTGGGCGCGCAGACCGCGGCACTGCGCGGTGACGACGCCGGCCGCGTGCGCGCCGTGGCACTCGCGGACGGCCGCGAGCTGCCCGCGACGCTGGTCGTGATGGCGGTCGGCATACGGCCCGAGATCTCGCTCGCCCAGGCCGCCGGCCTGCAGTGTCGCCGCGGCGTGCTCGTCGACGACACGCTGCTGAGCTACGACCCGCGCATCTATGCCGTCGGCGAGTGCGCCGAGCACCGCGGACAGACCTACGGCCTCGTCGCCCCGCTGTTCGAGATGGCCAAGGTCGCGGCGAACCACCTCGCGCGCCTGGGCCATGCGCGCTACACGGGCTCGGTGACGGCGACGAAGCTGAAGGTCACCGGCATCGATCTCTTTTCCGCCGGCGATTTCATCGGCGGCGAGGACACCGAAGCGATCGTGCTGTCCGACGCCCACGGCGGCGTCTATAAGAAGCTCGTGCTGCGCGAGGATCGCCTCGTCGGCAGCGTGCTCTACGGCGACACCGTCGACGGCAGCTGGTACTTCAGGCTGATGCGCGAAGGGCGCGACGTCGCCGAGCTGCGCGATCGCCTGATGTTCGGCGAGGCGAACCTCGGCGACGCCGGCCACCAGGGCCAGCAGCGCGCCGCGGCGATGGCCGACGACGCGGAAGTCTGCGGCTGCAACGGCGTGTGCAAGGGCGCCATCGTGCGCGCGATCCGCGAACATCGCCTCTTCACCTTGGAGGACGTGCGCCGCCAGACCAAGGCCTCCGCTTCCTGCGGCTCGTGCACGGGGCTCGTCGAGCAGATCCTGATGGCGACGGCCGGCGCCGATTATTCGGCGACGCCGACCGCCAAGGCGCTGTGCGGCTGCACCGATCGCACGCACGCCGAGGTGCGGCGCGCGATCCGCGACGCCAGGTTGCTCCGCATCCCCGACGCGATGCGTCACCTCGAATGGCGCAATCCGCACGGCTGCGCGAGCTGCCGGCCGGCGCTGAACTACTACCTGCTGTCGACCTGGCCGCACGAGGCGGAGGACGATCCGCAGTCGCGCTTCATCAACGAGCGCGCCCATGCCAACATCCAGAAGGACGGCAGCTTCTCGGTCGTGCCGCGCATGTGGGGCGGGACCACGAATGCCGCGGAATTGCGCCGCATCGCCGAGGTCGTCGAGCGCTACCGCATTCCGACCGTCAAGGTGACGGGCGGCCAGCGCATCGATCTGCTCGGCGTGCGCAAGGCGGATCTGCCCGCCGTGTGGCGCGATCTCGACATGCCGTCCGGTCATGCCTACGCGAAGGCGCTGCGCACGGTGAAGACCTGCGTCGGCGCCGAGTGGTGCCGCTTCGGCGTGCAGGACTCGACGGCGCTCGGCATCGAGCTCGAGCGCGCGCTGTGGCGGATGTACGCGCCGCACAAGGTGAAGCTCGCCGTATCGGGTTGTCCGCGCAACTGCGCGGAGAGCGGCATCAAGGACGTCGGCATCATCGGCGTCGACTCCGGCTGGGAGATCTACGTCGCCGGCAACGGCGGCATCAAGACCGAGGTCGCGCAGTTCTTCGTCAAGCTGAAGACCGCGGCGGAAGTCCTGGAGCACGCGGGCGCCTTCCTCCAGCTCTATCGCGAGGAAGGCTGGTATCTCGAGCGCACGGTGCACTTCGTGGCGCGCGTCGGTCTCGACTATTGCAAGACGCAGATCGTCGATGACGCCGCGCGCCGGCGCGCGCTGTGGGAGCGCCTGCAGTTCGCGCTGCGCGACCTGCCCGATCCCTGGCTCGCGCCGCGCGACGGCGCCGGCGCGCGCGAGTTCGCGGCCCTCGCGCCGGCGGTGAGCGCATGAACGCCGTGACGGGGCCGGAGACCGGGCCGTGGATCGAGATCTGCAGTCTCGACGAGCTGCCGCGCCGCGGCGCGCGCGTCTGCGCGCTGCCCGGCCACGACGTGGCGCTGTTCCGCACCGAGGACGATCGCGTTTTCGCGCTCCGCGATCGTTGTCCGCACAAGGGCGGGCCGCTGTCGCAGGGCCTCGTCGTCGGCGACGCCGTGACCTGCCCGCTGCACGGCTGGACGCTCGAGCTTGCCTCCGGCGCGGCGCGCGCGCCGGACGTCGGCTGCGCCGCGCGGCACGCCGTGCGCGTCGTCGACGGCATGGTCTGGTTGTGCAGCGACGCCGATGGCTGAGCACGCGGCGACGACGGGGCTCCGCCGCAGCACCTGCCCGTACTGCGGCGTCGGCTGCGGCGTGCTGATCGAGACCGACGGCCGCCGCCTGCTCGGCGTGCGCGGCGATCCCGCGCATCCGTCGAACCGCGGGCGCCTGTGCACCAAGGGCTCGACGCTGCACCTGACGGGCGGCGCGCAGGGCCGTCTGCTGCACCCGAGCCTGCGCCGCGATCGCGCAGGCCCGCACGTGCGCGTCGGCTGGGACGAGATCATCGCGCTCCTCGCGGAGCGGTATGCCGGGATACTCGCACGCCGCGGCCCGGACGCGCTCGGCTTCTATCTGTCGGGGCAGCTGCTGACCGAGGACTACCACGTCTTCAACCGGCTCGTGCGCGCGCTGATCGGCAGCAACAACATCGATACCAATTCGCGACTCTGCATGTCCTCGGCCGTCAGCGCCTACAAGGCGACGCTGGGCGCCGATGCGCCGCCGGCGTGCTACGACGACATCGAGCAGGCCGATCTGATCCTCATCGCCGGCGCGAATCCGGCGTGGGCGCATCCGATCCTGTTCCGGCGCCTCGAAGCGGCGAAGCGCGCGAACCCGGCACTGCGCGTCGTGTGCATCGATCCCCGCCGCACCGCGAGCGCCGAGTCGGCCGATCTGCATCTCGCCGTGCAGCCGGGCAGCGACGTCGCGCTGTTCAACGGCCTGATGCACCTCTTGCTGTGGAACGATGCCGTCGATCGCGACTACGTCGCGCGCCACACCGCCGGCTTCGACGCGCTGAAGCGCGCCGTGCGCGACTATCCTCCGCGCTTCGTCGCCGAGACCTGCGGTATCGCGCAGGCCGATCTCGAGCGCCTCGCGCAGTGGATCGGCGCGGCACGCGCGATGCTGTCGCTGTACTGCCAGGGCCTGAACCAGTCGACGCAGGGCACGGCGAAGAACGCGACGCTGATCAACCCCCATCTCGCCACCGGCCAGATCGGCCGCCCCGGTGCCGGCCCGCTGTCGCTGACGGGACAGCCGAACGCGATGGGCGGGCGCGAGACGGGTGGGATGGCGACCCTGCTGCCGGGCCATCGCGATCCTGCGAACGCCGCCGATCGCGCCGAGCTCGCCGCGCTGTGGGGCGTGCCGTCGCTGCCGGCGCGTCCCGGCCTCACGGCCGTGGAACTGTTCGAAGCTGCCGCGCGCGGCGAGATCGCGGCGCTGTGGATCGCGTGCACGAACCCCGCGCATTCGCTGCCCGATCAGGCGCTGGTGCGCGCCGCGCTGGCGCGCGCGGAGCTGGTCGTCGTGCAGGAAGCCTATGCCGGCACCGACACGGCGCACTATGCCGACGTGCTGCTGCCGGCCGCGACCTGGGGCGAGAAGGACGGCACGATGACGAACGCGGAGCGCCGCCTGTCGCGCGTCGCGGCCGCAGTCCCGCCGCCCGGTGAAGCGCGCCCGGACTGGGCCATTGCGCTCGCCTTCGCGCGCGCGCTCGATGCGCGGCTGCGTCCCGGACAGCCCGGCCTGTTCGGTGCCGAAACGCCGGCCGCGCTGTTCGCCGAGCATGCGGCAGCGACGCGGGGCCGCGATCTCGACTACGGCGCGGTCTCGCACGCGCGGCTCGATGCCGAAGGTCCGCTGCAATGGCCCTGTGCGAGCGCGACGGCGCCGGGCACGCCGCGGCTCTACGCCGACGGCCGCTACGCGCATGCCGACGGCCGCGCGCGCTTCTTCGTCGCCGACTGGCAGCCGCCCGCGCACGCGCCGAACGCGCGTCATCCGCTGCTGCTCAATACCGGGCGCCTGCGCGATCACTGGCACGGCATGAGCCGCAGCGGCCGCGTGCCCGGGCTGCACGGCCATGCGCCGAGCCCGACGATAGACGTCCATCCCGCCGAGCTCGCACGCCGCGGGCTGCGCGCGGGCGAACTGGTGCGCGTGCGCTCGGCGCTCGGCAGCGTCGTGCTGCCGCTGCGCGCCGACGACGGCCTCGTGCCGGCCCAGGCCTTCGTCGCGATGCACTGGAGCGGCCGCAGCCTCAATCACGCCGGCTGCAACCTGCTCGTCCCGCGCGCCCTCGACCCGTGCTCGCGGCAAGCCGAGCTGAAGGCCACGCCGATCCGGATCGAGCCCGTCGACCTGCCGTGGCGGCTGCTCGCGCTGCGCGCGCTCACCGATGGCGCCGACGCCGACACGCTGGACGAGATGCGCGACCTGCTCGGCGGCTTCGATTACGCCCACTGCGGCTACGACGGCCACGCGCAGCCCGCGGTCGTGCTGCGCGCCGCGTGCGCGACACCGCCCGCGGCCGCGCTCCTGGCGCGGCTCGATGCCCTGCTCGCCCTCGACGCCGAACCGGCGACGCTGCGCTACGAGGATGCGCGACGCGGCAGCCTGCGCCTCGTGCGCCTGCGTGCCGGCCGCGTCGCCGCGCTGCGCACCTCGGGACCGGACGGCGATCGCAGCTGGCTCGCGCGCGCGCTCGTCGACGGCGAAGATCTGTCCGCGCTCGGCCCGCGCGTGCTCGCGCCCGACGATCCGCGCGGCGCGCGGGCCGCCGATCCGCCGGTATGCGCATGCACGGGCATCGGCCGCCGGCGCATCGAGGAGACGCTGGACGCGCTCGCGGCGCCGTCGGCACTCGCGCTCGATGCGCTGAAGCGCAGTCTCGGCTGCGGCGCGCAGTGCGGCTCCTGCGTGCCGGAACTGCAGCGTATCGTCGCGCGGCATCGCGCGTCCCCCGCTGCGGAGGCCGCCGATGTCGCCGCGCGCTGAGTGCGCCACGACGGCGCACCTCGATGGTCGAACACCAATACACTCCATTGGCCGTTCGATAGCGCATGCCCACGTGAGAGCCTCCTCCTTCGTCATGCCCGCGCAGGCGCGCATCCACGCAGTCCCTCGGCGTCGAACGCAGGACGCGAATCGCCCGACGGAGACCTCGTCGTCAGGCGTCGATGCCCGCTTGAGCCGGAATGACGGAGAGTTCGGCAACACCGCCGAGCGGTATTCGGGCTCGGCCATGCCATTACGATCACCGCGATGAACCATGCCGCCCTCATCAAGGAGATCGCCCGCGGTCATCGCGGCTCGCGCGCACTGTCGCGCGCCGACAGCGCGTCGCTGTTCGACGCTGCGTTGACGGGCCGCCTGCCGGAGGCCGCGCTCGGCGCCTTGCTCGTCGCCCTGCGCATGAAGGGCGAGACCGCCGACGAGCTGCAGGGTCTCGCCGATGCGTGGCGCGCCCTGCCCGAAGCCCGCGTCGCGCTGCCGCCGGAATGCGCCTTGCCGGTCGTCATCGGCAGCTACAACGGTGCGCGCCGCGCGCCGAACCTGCTGCCGCTGTTCGCGCTGCTGCTGGCGCGGCTCGGCCTGCGCGTGCTCGTGCACGGACCGCGCGACGTGCAGGGCCGCACTGCCAGCGCCAGCATTCTGCGCGCACTGCAGGTCCCGATCGCCGAGGAGCTCGACGCGGTGCCCGGCGCCCTCGCCGCCTCGCGCTGCTGCTTCGTGCCGCTCGACGTGCTGTCCCCGGCGCTGCATCGGCTGCTCGCATGGCGCGAGGTGATCGGCGTGCGGCATCTCGGCCATTCCTTCGTGAAGGCCCTCAATCCCTGCACCGACCGCGCGCTGTGCCTCACGGGCATCACGCATCCGCCGTATCGCGAGCTGCTGCGCGCCTACTTCACCGCGACGCGGGAAGATGCGCTGCTGCTGCGCGGCCATGAAGGCGAGGCGATCGCAAGCCCGCGTCGCCTGCCGCCGCTCGACTGGTATCGCGGCGGCGAGCTCGTCGAGCTCGCCGGCGAAGAGTCGGCGGCGGATCCCGTGAGCTGCGCGATCGACGCGGCGTCGACCGCCGAGTACACGCGGCGCGCGCTGGCCGATCCGCGACTGCTGCCGTCGACGCTGCTCGCGCAGGCCCGCCACGTGCTGCTCGCGAGCGGCGGCGTGGACGACGCGGCGCAGGCCGCGGCGCGGCTGCATGCCGTGCTCAGCGACATCGTGCGATGAGCACCGGTGCCGTGACCTTGGTCGGTGCGGGTCCGGGCGATCCGGAGCTGCTGACCTTGAAGGCGGTGCGCGCACTCGCCGCCGCAGATGTCGTGCTGGTCGACGAGCTGGTCAACCGCGAGATACTCCAGCATTGCAGCGCGCACGCGCGCATCGTGCACGTCGGCAAGCGCGGCGGCTGCCGCTCGACGCCGCAGGCGCTGATCGAGCGGCTGCTCGTGCGCGAAGCGCGCGCCGGACGACGCGTCGTGCGCCTGAAAGGAGGCGATCCCTTCGTGTTCGGGCGCGGCGGCGAGGAAGCGGCGACGCTGCGTGCCGCAGGGATCGCGGTGGAGACCGTGAACGGGATCAGCGCGGGCCTCGCGGCGCCGGCGGCGGTCGGCATTCCGCTCACGCGACGCGGCGTCGCGCAGGGCGTCGTGTTCGTCACCGGCCATCCGCGCGACGACGGCGAGGAACCCTGCTGGGCCGCCCTCGCGGCGACCGGCCTCACGCTCGTTCTCTACATGGCGATGCGACGGCTGGAGCACATCGTAGCGGCGCTGTGCGACGGCGGCGCCGATCCCGAGCTGCCCGCCTGCGTGATCGAGAACGCGACCTTGCCGACGCAGCGCCGTCTCGACACGACGCTCGCCAGGCTCGCAGTCGATGCGCGCGCCGGCGCCTACGGCAGTCCGGCGATCGTCGTCATCGGCGCGGTCGCTGCCGAGGCGGGCGCGATGGCGCTCGCAACCGAGCCGGCACGCCTGGCCATGTGCCAAAAAAGAGGTTGAGGATCCCTCAGCGCACCAGCGCAGCCGTCGCGAGCTGCTGATGCTTCCATGCTCGTTCGCGAGCGGGCGGGCCGTCCGTGACCCGCCGCGACTACGCTTCTTACAGCGTTCCCCTACGACTTGTCGGCGTCGTCGAGCACGAAGGCGACCTTCAGCGTCACCTGCCATTCGCGGATCTGCTCGTCTTCGATGCCGCCGCGGATCGAGACCACTTCGAACCAGCGCAGGCCGTGCAGGCTCTGCGAGGCGCGCTCGAGCGCGGCGACGACCGCGGCATCGACGCCGTCCGGCGACGAGCCGACGATTTCGATCTGCTTGTAGATTTGCGAACTCTGTTCCTGGTTCATCGTGACCTCCCTGTGGGTGTGGCGAGTGCCGGCCGTGGGCCGGATCCCGAGGGATCGTCCTCGCAGCGCGAGGCGACGCGCTGTCGGTCAGCGGCGCTGCGCCGAGCGGAAAGCCGCACACGACGACGTCGCCGGACTCGCACCGCGCGCGGGCCGATCACCGACGGCGCGTGCCGCACGACTGCTCTACGGTGGCGCGCAGCGAGGCGGCATGCCGACTTCGCGGCTTGCCATCGCGATCATCACGGACGCTATCGATGCCCGGAACCCACAATCTCGCCGTCGGCTACCTGCTCTGGATCTTCGGCTTCATGGGCGCGCACCGTTTCTACTACGGGCGCCCGATCAGCGGCACGATCTGGTTCTTCACGCTCGGCCTGCTGTTCGTCGGCTGGCTGATCGATCTCTTCCTGATCCCCGCGCTCGATCGCGCGGCGGATCTGCGCCACGTCAGCGGGCCCGCGAATCACACCGTGGCCTGGATACTGCTGACCTTTCTCGGCCTCTTCGGCGCACATCGCTTCTACCTCGGCAAATGGCTGACGGGGCTGCTGTGGCTGGTGACGGGCGGCCTCTTCCTGTTCGGCTGGCTGTACGACCTGTGGACGCTGAATACGCAGGTCGATGCACGCAATCGCGTCGCCTGAGCGCGCGTCGCGAC